>NZ_JBHUXZ010000051.1:0-31922 GCF_042668985.1 Gordonia sp. NPDC057258 | reverse complement strand
GCTCGCTTCGCTCGCACCTCAGGGAGCAACGGGGGCTCGCTTCGCTCGCACCTCAGGGAGCAACGGGGGCTCGCTTCGCTCGCACCTCAGGGAGCCGGGGCCGGGCTCGCAAGCTCGCCCCTCAGGGGGCACGGAACAATTTCATCGAAAGGTACTGAATAACAATGAAACTCAATGGACTGTCGGTCGCGATCACCGGCGGCGCATCCGGTCTCGGGCTCGCGACTGCTCAGCGCGTCGTCGACGCCGGTGGCCTGGTCACCCTGATCGATCTGCCGACCTCGGACGGTCAGGCCGTGGCCGACGGACTCGGCGCCGCAGCGTCGTTCGCGGCCGCCGACATCACCGACCGTGAACAGTTCGAGGCCGCACTCGATGTCGCCGACGACCGAGGGGGCCTGCGCGGACTCGTGCACTGTGCCGGCGCGGGCCGGCGCATGCGCATCCTGGACAAGGAGGGCAAGGCGGGTTCGGTGGAGGACTTCGAGTTCGTCATCAAGCTCAACCTCGTCGGGTCGTTCCATGCGCTCTCGCTCGGCGCGGAACGTATCGCTCGACAGGAGCCCGTCGACGGGGAGCGGGGCGCCATCATCATGACCGCGTCGGTCGCGGCGTACGAGGGACAGATCGGGCAGATCAACTACTCGGCGTCGAAGGCGGGCATCGTCGGGATGACGCTGGTCGCCGCACGGGACCTGGCCAGCAAGCTCATCCGCGTCAACACCATCGCGCCGGGCACGATGGACACGCCGCTGCTCGCCCGGCTGCGCGACGACGTGCGCGATGCGCTCGCCGCGAGCATTCCCAATCCGGCGCGGCTCGGTAGGCCGGACGAGTTCGGTCAGCTCGCCGCGTCGATCCTGGAGAACACCTATCTCAACGGCGAAACCATTCGCCTCGACGGGGCGATCCGGATGGCGCCGCGGTAACCCGAACCCCGACACGTCCGTTCTGCTTCCCCCACAACGCCTTTCGAGAGGAATCATCGCGATGTCTGTCACGGCGCCCACCACTCTGAGCTATCCCGACGCCACGATGGCGGTGCTGCCGGCGAGTATGGCCGCCCTCTACGGCGAGCGCGCGGCCGTTGTCGACGGCGCGACGACGCTCACGTTCACCGAGCTCGACGTGCGCTCGGCCGCCGTGGCGTCGGCCCTGCGTGCGGTCGGAGTGAGCGATCGCGATGTGGTCCTGCTGTACCTGACCAACAGCGTCGAGTTCGTCGTCGCCTACTACGGATCACTCCGGGCCGGTGCGGCGGTGACCCCGGTCAATCCGTTGCAGCCCGTACCGGGTCTGCGACGTCAGATCGCGGAAACCGCTGCGGTGGTGGGTTTCACGCAGGTCGAGCAGTCCGCGCGTCTCCTGTCCGCCGCCGTCGGGACGGCGCTGACGACGGTGGTGACGGTGGACGGGGCCGCGGATGCGCCGGAGGGCATCGACTCCGTCTCCCTGGCGGAGTTCGTCGTCGGGCAGGAGACGGCCCCGCCGGTCTCGACCACGAGCGACGATGTCGCGCACCTCGCCTTCACCGGCGGCACCACGGGTGTTTCGAAGGGCGTTCGGGTCCTGCACCGCAACGTGCTCGGCAACGTCACGCAGATGATCGCCTGGCGGGCAGGTCATTCCGTGGAGGCGGGAACCGACGGTTTCCTGACCCTCACTCCCCGGTCGTCGGAGAACCCGGGGGTGGTCCCCGGGCATGCGGCGACGGTCGTCGTGTCCCCGCTGTTCCACGCGCACGCCCTCATCAACATGTCGTTCCTCCTGCTGTGCGGCGCCACGCACGTGTTCGCCGGTCGGTTCGAGCCCGGGCGGATGCTGGCTCTCATCGAGGCGCATCGGGCGTCGTACGTGACCGGGAGTCCCGCGATGTGGCATGCGCTCGCCGTGCACCCCGACGTCTCCACACGGGACCTGACCTCGGTGCGGGTGGTCTCCTCCGGCGCGGCGCCGATCGATCACGTGACCCTGGAGCAGCTCGAGAACGCGTTCCCGGCAGCGGCGATCGTGGAGGGATACGGCCTCACCGAGGCGACGTGCCTCGTGTCCTCGGCGCCCCTGACGTCCGGGGGTCGATACCGGCTCGGGAGTGTGGGTCTGCCGACGTTCGACACCCAGATCGAGATCCGCGCCGTCGACGATCCGGCCGTCGTCCTCCCGCCGGGGGAGAAGGGACAGTTGTGGGTGCGCGGCCCGCAGGTCACCGGCGGCTATCTCGATCACCCCGAGAAGACGGCCGAGCAGTTCGTCGACGGGTGGCTCGACACCGGTGACATCGCCTACCGCGACGCCGACGGGTACCTCTACATCTGCGACCGCGCCAAGGACATGCTGATCTACAAGGGCTACAACGTGTATCCGCGCGAGCTCGAGGAGATCCTGGTGACGCATCCCGACGTCGGTGCGGCGGCGGTCGTCGCCCGGGAGGCGGGTGCGGTGGGGCAGGAGCCGGTGGCCTTCCTCGTCGCCCGGGACGGTCACGTCATCGACGCCGATGCGGTGTCGGACTTCGTCGCCGCGCAGGTGTTGCCCTACAAGAAGATCCGGGACGTGTACGTGGTCGACGAGCTGCCCACCTCGGCGGCCGGCAAGGTCCAGAAGGTGGCGTTGCGGGAGCGCCTGGCGAACGCCTGACAGGGTCAGCGCCGGCGCCCGAGGCGCCGGCGCACGCGCGTGTGGTCAGCGCTGCGCGCGCTTGACCAGGTTGCGCCCGATGATGAGTCGCTGGATCTCGCTGGTGCCCTCGTACAGGCGCAGCAACCGCACCTCGCGGTAGATGCGTTCCACCGCGACATCGCGCATGTAACCGCTGCCGCCGTGGATCTGCACGGCGAGATCGGCGACCTTGCCGACCATCTCGGTGCAGAACAGCTTGGCAGCCGACGGGGCGATGCGGCGGTCGGTGTCGTCGACCCACGCCCGGGCGGCCTCGCGCACCAGTGCGCGCCCGGCCATCACCCCGGCCTGCTGGTCGGCGAGCATGGCCTGGACCAGTTGGAACTCGCCGATCGCGGTACCGCCCTGGGTGGCGGTGGCGGCCCAGGTGACCGACTCGTCGAGCGCACGCTGCGCGGTGCCCACCGAGAGAGCCGCGATGTGCACCCGGCCTCGGGCCAGGCTCATCATCGCGGCCTTGTAGCCCACGTTCTCGCTGCCGCCGACCAGTGCCGACGCCGGCACCCGCACGGCGTCGAAGTGCACGTCCGCGGTCCAGGCGCCCTCCTGGCCCATCTTGCGGTCCTTGGCGCCGACGCTGAGGCCGGCGGCGTCGGCGGGGACCAGGAACACCGCGATGCCCGTGCCGTTCTCGTCGGCCGGACGGGTACGTGCGAACACGACGAACAGATCGGCCAGCGGCGCATTGGTGATGAACCGCTTCTCGCCCGTGATCACCCAGTCGTCACCGTCGCGGACGGCCTTCGTGCGCAGTCCGGCCGGATCGGACCCGGCCCCCGGTTCGGTCAGCGCGAACGAGGCGACAACCTCGCCGGACGCGATCTTCTCCAGCCACGCGGACTTCTGCTCGTCGGTGCCGAAGTGGACGAGGACCTGGCCGGCGATGCCGTTGTTGGTGCCGAACATCGAGCGCAGCGCCAGGGATGTGTACCCGAGCTCCATCGCGAGTTCGACGTCCTGGGTCAGATCGAGGCCGAGACCGCCCCACTCCTGCGGGATGGCGTAGCCGAAAAGGCCCATGCTCTTCGCCGTCTGGCGAATGTCGTCGGGGATGGCGTCGGTGTCGAGGATCTCCTGCTCCCGCGGGACCACCACCTCGCGGACGAACTCGCGCGTCGCGGCGAGGATGTCGGCGAAGTCCTCGTCGCCCACCTCGGAGGAGGTCGTCCGCGCTGAATGCATCACTCCGGTCATGCTGTCACTCTCGCGGCCGGCGGGCGAGGGGTCCAATACGAAACCGGGATCGCTGCGATAGCCGTTGCGTATGAGCGCGGACGGGTCGATCGGGGCGGAACCTCGATAGATTTGTCCCCGCGGCACTCACCGCGGGCCCGGCGCTTCGCGACCGGTTGCCCGACGACCGTCACCCCGCCGCCCTCGAAAGGACTCCGATACATGTCATCGCACCCGCCCGCCGCCGCGTTGCTGGAGGGTCGTACGGCCGTCGTGACCGGCGGAGCCCAGGGCATCGGTTTCGAGATCGCCCGCTCGTTCGTCGACGCCGGCGCGCGAGTCGTGCTCGGTGACCTCAGCCTCGACGCCGCGCAGGCGGCCGCGGACGAGCTCGGCGGCCGCGACGTGGCCCGCGCGGTGAGGTGCGACGTCGTCGACGCGGGGGAGGTCGACGCGCTGCTCGCGGCCGCGGTCGACGGGTTCGGGGCACTCGATGTGCTGGTGAACAACGCCGGGATCACCCGGGACGCGACGATGCGCACCATGACCGAAGACGATTTCGATCAGGTCATCTCGGTGCATCTCAAAGGCACCTGGAACGGCACACGCAAGGCGGCGGCGATCATGCGCGAGGCCAAGCGTGGTGCGATAGTGAACATCTCGTCGCTGTCGGGCAAGGTCGGCATGGTCGGGCAGACCAACTACTCGGCCGCCAAGGCGGGCATCGTCGGCCTCACCAAGGCCGCGGCCAAGGAGATGGCCCATCACGGCGTGCGGGTCAACGCGATCCAGCCCGGCCTCATCCGGTCGGCGATGACCGAGGCGATGCCGCAGAAAGCGTGGGACCAGAAGATGGCGGAGATCCCGATGCGGCGCGCCGGCGAGGTCGGTGAGGTCGCGAGCGTCGCGCTGTTCCTGGCGTGTGACATGTCGTCGTACATGACGGGCACCGTCCTCGAGGTGACCGGCGGCCGTTTCATGTGACCGCCGGCCCTGCTCCACGCCTCCTCTGACACCGAAAGGTCACCCATGCGCGACGTCGTCATCTGCGAACCGGTCCGTACCCCGATCGGCCGTTACGGCGGGATGTTCAAGAATCTCACCGCCGTTGATCTCGGGGTCGCCGCGCTGACGGGGATGCTCGACCGGACCGGACTCGACCCGGAGAAGGTCGAGGACGTCATCCTCGGTCACTGTAACGGGAACAGCGAGGCGCCCGCCCTGGGACGAGTCATCGCACTCGATGCCGGGTTGCCGATCACAGTGGGCGGCATGCATATCGATCGTCGTTGCGGGTCGGGACTACAGGCCGTCATCCAGGCCGCCTACCAGGTGTCCTCGGGGGACAACGACGTCGTGGTCGCCGGCGGTGCTGAGTCGATGAGCAACGCGTCGTTCTACTCGGTGGACATGCGGTGGGGTGGGGCCCGGACCGGAATTGCCATGCACGACAGCCTCGTCCGGGCGCGCTCGACCGCCGGCGGCAAGAACTACCCGGTGCCCGGCGGCATGATCGAGACGGCCGAGAACCTGCGCAAGGACTACGAGATCTCCCGGGAAGAACAGGACGAGCTGGCTGTGGCATCGCACGAACGAGCGGTGCGGGCCCAGAAGGATGGCGTACTGGCCGAGGAGATCGTCCCGGTCACCGTGGCTTCGCGATCTGGTGATCAGGTCATCGACACCGACGAGCATCCACGCCCAGATGTCTCGGTCGAGTCGCTGTCGAAGCTGAAGCCGATCATGGGCAAGACGGATCCGGACGCGACGGTGACGGCGGGCAACGCCAGCGGTCAGAACGACGCCGCGTCGATGGCGCTCGTGACCACCCCCGAGGTCGCCGAGAAGCTGGGTCTACGCCCGCTGGTGAAGCTGGTGTCATGGGGTCTGGCCGGTGTGCCGCCGCGCACCATGGGGATCGGGCCGGTCCCCGCGACCGAGAAGGCGCTTGCCAAGGCCGGTCTGACGCTCGCCGACATCGACGTGATCGAGCTCAACGAGGCGTTCGCCGCGCAGGCACTCGCCGTCACCCGCGAGTGGGGTTTCGGCCGTTTCGGTGCCGGCGGCGATTTCGACCGCACCAACGTCAACGGCTCGGGCATCTCGCTGGGCCACCCGGTCGGCGCCACGGGCGGACGCATGCTGGCCTCCCTGGCGCGTGAACTGCACCGGCGCGAGGCCCGCTACGGCCTGGAGACCATGTGTATCGGCGGTGGCCAGGGCCTCGCCGCGGTCTTCGAACGCGTCAGCTGACCCCGAGACTCACCGGGCCCCACCTGATCCGCACCGGTGGGGCCCGGTGTTCCACCCGTTCATCCCGCAGTTTCGCGCACGAGGTCGACGAAGGCCTGACCGACGGCCGACAGCGACGGCGGGTGGAATGCGATGGCAAAGGGTCGCACCACATTCGGTTCGATCTCACGGATCACGACCGGCTCGTCGGCCGACTCCGCCACCGATCGTTCGAGTAGAGTGCCGCCGATTCCGGACTCCACCATCGGGAGCCGTTCCTCGCGGATCTCCGACAGCACGGCCAGCGGCGGGCGGACGCCCCCGACGCGGATCGCCTCCTCGAACTCGTCGGCCACCGAGTAGCCGCGTGGCACGAACACCATCGGGATCGCCGGCAGATTGTTCAGCGGGATCGGGCCCTCGGGTACGTCGGTGCCCGGCGGGTAGACGAGCACGTGTTCGTGTTCGCCGATCACGATCACCTCGAGGTCGTCGCCGGCGATGGGTAGGTGGGCGACGGCGAACTCGCAATGACCGTCCTCGATGGCCGACGCGGCCCTGGTCTCATCGCGTAACTCGCCGAGTCGCACCGAAACCCGCGGATAGGCGGCCCGGAACCGGGCGACGAGATCGACGACGGGCCCGACCGCGGTCGCGGCGAAGGCCAGGATCTCGAGGTGGCCGGTGAGTTCGTCCGCCGAGGCGGAGAGCAGATCGTCGACGGCGTCCATGTCGCGCACGATCTGTCGCGCGGGACCGACCATCGTGCGCCCGGCCGCCGACAGGACCATCCCGCGACCGATGCGGTGAAACAGCTGGACTCCGAGTTCGCGTTCGAGCGCCCGGAGTGCTTGGGACACGGTGGGTTGCGCGACACCGAGAGCCGACGCGGCCCCGCCGATGCCCTTGTTCTCGACCACCGCCAGGAAGTACTCGACCTGTCGCAATTCCATGGCGTGTCACCAATCCCGTGGTTCGGCGGGGTCCGGCGCGATCCCGCAGTGGACCTTCGCCGCGGAGATGAAGGCGAGGGCTGCCGGCGAGGGGAGCCCGGATCGCAGCACGAGACCCCACGGTCGGGTGAGTGGTGGGTCGAGCGCGAGCCGACGAAGTCCCGCAAGCTGCCGGTCGGCCACGGTGCGTGGGAGAACCGTTGCGCCCGTGCCCTTCTTGACCAGACTCCACACCGCGGACGGTAACTGGCAGTCGACCACCACGTTCTTGGCGTTGTCGTCGAGGAGTCCGCCGAGGAGTTCCGCGCTGATCGGGTCGCTGTGATCGACGACGAGTGGCAGCGAGCGCACCGCAGACTGCGGTATCGGTTCGGGCAGACCGTCGGCGAGCGGCGTCGGCGCCGCGACGATGAGTTCCTGCTCGGCCATCGGGATGGCGGTGAAGGTCGCGTGCTCGGCGGCCGAGTCCATGATCCCGATCTCGGCGTCCCCGGATCGCAACGCCGACAACACCCCGGTGGGACTGTCGGCGGAGACGACTCGAACCGACAAGCGTGGGAACCGTTCCCGGAACAGTCGAACGATGTTGACCACCGGGTCCACACTGAACGCCGCGTAGGTCACGATGTCGACGCGACCGGCGCGCAGTTCCCGAACCGCGTCGACCTTGGCCTTGGCGCGGTCGACGTCGGCCAGGATGCGCCGGGCGGCTACGTCGAGTTTGCGTCCGGCCTCGGTGAGTTCGAGGCGTCGTCCGGTGCGGTCGAACAGGGTGACGCCGAGACGTCTCTCGAGCGTGCGGATCGCCTGGGACAGCGACGGCTGTGAGATGTAGAGCGACTGGGCGGCCTTCGTGATGCCGCCGTGGTCGACCACGGCGACGAAGTAGGTCACGAGGTGCAGGTCCACCCCGGTCACTCTAGTGACCCGAGTGTCAGGTCACTTGCCGGTCCAGCGCGGCGCGCGTTTCTCGGCGAAGGCGATCGCACCTTCCTTGGCGTCGTCGGAGACGAACACCGGACCGAGGAAGTCCCACTGCTTCTTGATCAGTTCGGGATCGGTGTAGCGGATCGCCATGGAGGTGACCTGTTTGGTGGCGCGGACGGCGAGGGGGCCGTTGGCGGCGATGACGGCGGCCAGTTCGCGGGCCCCGGCGAGTGCCTCGCCGGGTTCGGTGATCCGGTTGACCAGGCCGAACTGGTGGGCGCGTACCGCGGTGAGCGGGTCGCCGGTGAGCGCGAGTTCCATGGCGAGCTGGTAGGGGAGGATCTTCGGGAGGCGTAGGAGGCCACCGGCGGCGGCGGCGAGTCCGCGCTTGACCTCGGGGATGCCGAACTTGGAGTCGTTTGCTGCGACGACGAGGTCCGCCGACAACGCGAGTTCGCATCCGCCGGCCAGCGCCCAGCCCTCGACGGCGGCGATGAGGGGCTTGGTCGGCGGGGCCTCGGTGAGGCCCCCGAACCCGCGTCCGTCCAGCGCGACCTTCTCGCCGCGGGCGAAGGCCTTGAGGTCCATCCCGGCGCAGAACGTGCCACCGGCACCGGTGATGATGCCGATGGTGAGGTCGTCGCGCGACTCGAGCTCGTCGATCGCGGCGGCGATACCCTCCGACACCTCGAGATTCACGGCGTTCTTCGCCTCGGGGCGGTTGATCGTGATGACGGCGACGCCGTCGGCGAACTCGGTGAGCACGGCACTCATGGGGACTC
Source organism: Gordonia sp. NPDC057258 (assembly GCF_042668985.1). Classification (NCBI taxonomy): domain Bacteria; kingdom Bacillati; phylum Actinomycetota; class Actinomycetes; order Mycobacteriales; family Gordoniaceae; genus Gordonia; species Gordonia sp. NPDC057258. The sequence goes on along the minus strand of NZ_JBHUXZ010000051.1, from coordinate 23,176 downwards.
CTGGAGTCGGTGGACGGGACGGGCGGTCAGGTGTTCTCGGATGTGGAGATCTGTTGCGGCTCAGCCGGTGTGGGCTCGCCGGCGGCAAACCAGCGGATCGGTTCCGGGGTGGTCGGATCGGTCGCCGTCTCATCGGGAACGCGGGCGTCGAGGACGCCGCGTTCCTGCAGGACGACGAGATGGGCGTGGGTCTCCCGCAACGCGAGTCGGCTGAGGGTGAGGGACAGCTCCTCGAACGGACGCGACCACGTCACCGACCGGGTGATCTCCCAGGCCGTGCTCTCCGGATACCGGGTCACGGTCGAGGCGATCTCATCGAGCCGCTCCTCGTGATGCGTGAGGAGACCGGTGACGCGGTCGCCGAGGCCTCGGAACCGGTACTCGTGGGACGGCAGCGCCTCGTGGTCACGCATCTTCTCGGTGTTGGCCAGCGAGATCAGGTAGTCGGCGAGGGGACTGTCGGTCTGCATGGGATTGGTCGAGATGTTCGGACTGATCCGCGGCAGCAGGTGGTCGCCGGTGAAGACGATGCCGGCGGTGTCGTCGGCGAAGCAGAGGTGCCCCGCGGTGTGGCCCGGGGTCCAGACGGCGCGGAGATCCCAGCCGGGGATGTCGAGCGGGGCGTCCCCGGTCAGCTCGCGGTCGACGGTCCGCCCGTCGGGCAGGCGGATGAAACCGACCAGCCCCTCGTCGGCGACCTCGGTCGGTGCGCCGAGAGCGCGGAGTTCGGATCGCGCCTGGCCGAGTTGGGTCTCCACCTCGGTATCGGAGTAGTGGCGCAGGTACCGGGAATCGTTGCGATGCATCCACAGCTCGGCGTCCACGTGCTCGAGTAGACGCGGCACGAGCCCGAAATGGTCGGGGTGCAGATGGGTCACGCCGATGGACCTGATGTCGGCGAGGTCGTGGCCGGTGGAGCGGATGCCTGCGACGAGGATGTCCCACGACTTGTCGGACGGCCAGCCGGCGTCGATCAGTGCGAGACCGCCGTCGGGCAATCCGAGGGCGTAGACCAGGACGTATCGCAACGGATTGGATCCCATGGGGACCGGGATCGACCACAGCTGCGGCCGGACCTCCTCGACCGGGGGCAACACCTTGTCGGCCCAGGCCTGCTTCTGCAGCGTGCCGGTGACCTCGATCGTGCCCATCCAGCCTCCCGCCGGGTCCGTCGCGTGGTGACACCGCTGATGATCGTTGCAGTGATCAACAGTCATCCGATCACGAGAGGCGATCGCGCTCAAGCTGGGGGCGGCTCAGACATCCTGAGGTAGGACCTATGGATCCAGGTCGGCGAGTCCGGCCGCGGCGCCGTCGCAGCTCGCCGCGACGTCGTGAACCAGTCGCCCGGCGAGTTCCGGTTGGATGAGCGGGAAGAGATGGCTCGCCCCGGGGACGATGGTCAGCGACGCGTGCTGTGCTGCCTCGACGAAACGTTGTTCGTGGACCCGGAACTGGTCTTGGCTACCGTTGACGAACATCGTTCGGCCGGGGTAGCGCCGGACCTCGCCGAGCGCGTCGAACCGCTTGATCTCGGCGACGACGTCGGCGATCGACCCCAGTGCCAGTCCGCCGATCTCCATGTCGGCGGACACCTGACGTCCCACGGCGAGGCGGGTGGCCACCTGACTGATGATCGCCGCCTGACGCGGCAGGAACGCGGTGACCGCACCGAACGTCTCGAACGGCGCGGCCAGCAGCGGACTGGGCTGCGCGGTCGCGCACATCGGGACGAGGGCCGCGACGGCTTCCGGATGGCGTCCGGCGACCGCCATCGCCACGTAGCCGCCCATCGACATCCCGGCCACGACCGCCGGCCGGCCGAACCCGCTGATCTCGGCGAGCACGGCGTCCACCGCGCCGGACATCGTGAACGTCTCGTCGCGGCGCTGCCCGTGGCCAGGGAGGTCGGGGGTGGCGACCGCGCGCCTCGGGTCGGGACCGGCCACAGCCGCCGCGACCCGGTGCAGGGTCGCGCCGCTCACGCGCAAACCGTGGACGAGGACGACGGGCGTGGGTTCGACCACCGGCGCGTCGACGGGAACGGGTGCGGGCTCGGCCATCGCACGCAGTATGCCGCCGAACGGTTCTCGACGCCGCCGGCGTCACCGACTGTTCGTCAGCGGTCTGCTTCGACGTCGGTTTGTTCGGCACCGATCTGCCCCGGCGTTCCCGCCGGTTCGCCCGGTGGGGGCACCGGTGACACGCGCCGACCGATGCCGATGCGGTCGAGGAAACCGGCGTCGTGGGAGACGACCAGCAGTGCACCGGTCCAGGCCTCTAGTGCGTCCACGAGTTGCGTGACGGTGTCGAGATCGAGGTTGTTCGTCGGCTCGTCGAGGATCAGCAGCTTGGGTGTCGGGTCACCGAGCAGTGCGTCGGCCAGTGCGACGCGCAGCCGTTCGCCGCCGGACAGTTCGGCGAGTGCGCGATCGGCGCGCGCACCCCGGAACAGGAACCGCGCGAGATGCGCCCGCACCTCCTGCGTCGAGATGTCCGGGTGAGTCCGCGCGAGGTGCTCCGCGATCGAGACGGTCGGGTCGGGGAAGGTGATCTGCTGCGGCACGAAGGCGAACGGTACGACGACGGATTCGGAGACGATCAACTCCGCGATCAGTGTCGATTTCCCGGAACCGTTGGGCCCCACCAGAGCCACCCGCTCGGGTCCGTCCAAGCGCAGGCGGTCATCGACGACGATCTGGGCGCGCGGGGCCACGTCCGGCGTCGGCACGACGATCCGCGCGGTGCGGTCGGTGCGGATGTCCTCGCGGGCCTCGTCGAGACGTGTTGCCGCAGAGGCCACGTCGTCACGATGGGCGTTGCGCAGTTTGCCCGCCGACACCTGCGCCTCGCTCCGGCGGTTGTGTGCCACGATCTTCGGCACCCGCTTCTCGCGTTCGGCCGTCGCGCCCGTCCGGGCCCGCCGATCGAGTTTGATCAACGCCTCGGTCATCTCGCGGCGCTGCTTGCGCAGATCGCCGGCGGCGGTGGCAACCGCCGCCTCGGCGGCGTCTTGTTCGGCGTCGATGATCTCGCGGTACCGGGAGTAGGGGCCGCCGAACAGCCGCACCCGACCTCGGTACAGCTCGACTGTCGTATCGACACGTTCGAGGAGTTCGAGGTCGTGACTGACCACGACCACCGTGCCAGGGAACGACTCGATGGCGTCGAAAAGCCGGGCGCGGGAGTCGATGTCCAGGTTGTTGGTCGGTTCGTCGAGGAGCAGGATCGTCGGGTCGGCGATGAGTGCGGCGACGATCGCCAGCAGGGTCGCCTCCCCGCCGGACATGGCGCCGACCGTGCGGTCGAGGTCGGGCGGCAGTCCCATCTGCTCGAGGAGTCCGATGGCACGCTCCTCGACGCCCCAGTCGTCCCCGACTGCGTCGAAGTCCTGCGGATCTACCGAACCGCTCTCGATTCGTCGTATCGCACAACGAATCTCGTCGATGCCGAGCGCTTGCGCCACGGTCGACGACGGGTCGGACTGCGGGTCCTGCACGACCACAGCGACATCGGTCGTCGACGTGTCGCCTGCGATCGTGATGCTGCCCGACGCCGGGCGTGATCGACCGGCGATCAGGCCGAGGAGGGTGGACTTGCCCGCACCGTTCGCGCCGATGAGGGAGTAGGTCTCGGCGCCCAGGGCGAGGTCGAGGTGTTCGAAGACGACTGTCCCGTCGGGCCAGGCGAACGAGACGTCGGACAGCACGATGGAAGACGGCATGAGCGCTCCTGAAGTGGGTCGGGTACACCGACAGGGCGTCGGTGGGGTCCGTCGGCGGTGCCGACGGCCGGGGCCACTTCAGTTCTTCATCGCGGTGGATCACTCCTGGCGGGTCTGGGGGGCAAGTGGTGACCACCGTAGCGGACGCGCTCGGAGTTGCCAACGGAATTAACCGCCGACGAGTCGGTTCCGGGCTCACCGCTACGGTTGGGGTATGTCATTTCTCCGCACCTCGGTGTCCAACGGCGTCGGCGAGATCGTCCTGGACCGGCCCAAGGCTCTCAATGCGTTGGACCAGAGCATGATCGACGACATGTACGTCACGCTCGGCGAATGGGGTGACGACGACGCGATCGACACCGTCCTGGTCACCTCGGCGAGCGACCGGGCGTTCTGCGCCGGAGGCGACATCCGTGCGATCCGCGAGCACGCCATCGACGGCGACCACGCCTCGATCAGCCGCTACTTCGCCGGCGAGTACCGGCTCGATCAGCTCGTCGCCGACTACCCGAAGCCCTACATCAGCCTGATCGACGGGGCGGCCATGGGCGGGGGTCTCGGGATCAGCGTGCACGGCGAGATCAGGGTCGTCACCGAGAAGGCGATGATCGCCATGCCCGAGACCGCGATCGGGTTCTTCCCCGACATCGGTTCGACCTACTTCCTGCCGCGGCTCCCGGAGGGCGTGGGCATGTGGCTCGGACTCACCGGCGCCCGGATCCGCGGTGTGGACGCGGTCGCCGTCGGACTGGCAACGCATTTCGTGTCCTCCGCCGACCTGCCGGCGGTCGCCGACAGCATCCGTTCCGGTGCCCCGCTGGCCGACGCGCTGGCCACGTCGGGGACCGAGGACACCAGCGACGTGCCGTTGCGCAAGATCGGCGAGTACTTCGCCGACGACAACGTCAACGCCATCCTCGGCGGCCTGCGCGGCGCGGTCGGCGACGACTGGGCCCAGGAGATGGTCGGTCTGCTCGAGGGTGCCTCACCCACCAGTCTGTGGGTCACCGCGGCGATGATCAGCGCCGGGGCGAGGTCGGGGATAGACGAGTGCTTCGACCGGGAACTGCATGCCGCAGAGGAGATCACGAAGACCCACGACTTCCGCGAGGGGGTGCGGGCCGTGCTCGTCGACAAGGATCGCAATCCCGAATTCGATCCGGCGCGCATCGACGACGTCGATCCCGCCGTCGTGGCCCGGATCGTCGGTGCCACCGCTGGTTGAGCCGCCTCCCCTCCTGCTCCCTGAGGTGCGAGCGAAGCGAGCCACGAAGGGTTGTGGTGAGATGCGTCGCCGACCCTTCGTGGCTCGTCGCTATCGCTCCTCGCACCTCAGGGAGCAGAGCCTCAGCACGTCGCCAGGCTGGAGACCAGCGGTTCCTCGGATCCTTCGGATTAGGGCGTGAGCTGAAACCACCCCGACAACGACACGCTGGCGGTCGAGTTGCCCTCGGACTCCGGCTGTTTCGTCGCCGACGACTCGTCGAGGTCGTAGCGGACGTCGTCGTCGGGCGCGAGCGGGTTGGCCTCGACCCGTGTCGCCGTCGGGCAGGTGAACGAGCCGGCCGCGAGTGAGCTCGACATGCCGCTCACGCTGAGCTGGCACGCGGACGAGTGGTGGTAGTCGCCGTTGATCGAGACCCCGATCTGGGCGTTGATCGGTCGTGTCAACGGCCCGACGGTCGGACGCGTCGCGCCCACCGGTGGCAACAGGCCGCCGGTCAGTTCGCTGATCAGGAACTCGATCTGCGCGCCGCCGGTGCCGGCGTCCTTGAACACGAAGAGCAGCGAGTCCGGCGGCACGTCGGGCCGCGCCGGGCCCCACCGGTCGAACTCATAGCAGTTGGGCTCGTCGGCGGGGGTGGCGCCCACCGCGGGTCCGCGCCGGGAGTCCGCCGGCGTGTCCGCGACCGCGATTCTGATGTTGCCGTGACGGAACTCGAAGTTCTGGCCACTGCGGTCGACGTTGCCCTGCGGTGGTTTCTCGGTGCAGAGCGTCGAGTCGACCGGGCGTGCGGTCGGCACCGGCGTCGAGGTGGTGGGCGTGGACTGGTGCGGGGCGTCGGAGCCACAGGCGGTGACGAGCGACGCCACCGCCGCGCACATCAGCACGGCGGCGCGCACCGGCCGGCGCCGTGTGCTCGTCGACCGGTCAGTCCGCTGCCGCGACAAGGGGTTCGAGAGTGAGGTCGGGGTGTTCCTTCTCGATGTACTGCAGGCGCCACTTGTCGCTGAAGAGCGCGAGAACGGCGCCGTCGGTGCGGGTGAAGACCTCGACGCCGCGTTGCCGATTCAGTTCGGGCGCGCTGTCGGCATCCGTGCGACGGGCGAGGGTGTAACCGAGCGGCTCGATGATGGTGTCGACGTTGTACTCGGCCTTCATCCGCGCGGTCACGACCTCGAACTGCATCGGGCCGACGGCGGCGAGCACCGGCGACGCATCACCGCGGGTGTCGTTGCGCAGGACCTGGACCACGCCTTCGCTCTCGAGCTGGTCCATGCCCTTGCGGAACTGCTTGTACTTGTCTGCGGTGGTGGCACGCAGGGTCGAGAAGTGTTCGGGCGCAAAGGACGGGATCGGCGGGAACTGCACCTTGGGGCCGTCGTAGAGAGTGTCGCCGGGAGCGAGCGCGGTCGCGTTCACCAGCCCGACCACGTCACCGGGGTAGGCGGTGTCGACCGTCGAGCGGTCGCGGCCGAAGACGGCCTGGGCATACTTGGTGGCGAACGGCTTTCCGGTCTGCGCATGGGTCACGACCATGCCGCGTTCGAACTCGCCGGACACGATCCGCATGTACGCCAGGCGATCCCGGTGGCTGGAGTCCATCCCGGCCTGCACCTTGAAGACCACCGCGCTGAACGGGTCGGTCACCGGCCGTGGATTGCCCTCGACGTCGGCCCGCGGCCCGGGCGGGGGAGCGAGCTCCACGAGGACCTCGAGGAGTTGCCGCACACCGAAGTTCAGCATCGCGGACGCGAAGATCATCGGCGAGGTCTGCCCGGCGAGGAACAATTCCTGATCGTGGTCCTGGCCCATCTCGGTGAGCAGTTCGCTCTCCTCGAGTGCCGAGGTCCACTCGTCGCCCTCGCGAGCCAGCGCGTCGTCGGCGGACATGATCTCCTCGGGCGCGATCTTCGCGCCGCCCGCGGTACGGGTGAAGTGCACGTACTCGCCGGTGCGCCGGTCGAGGAGACCACGGAAGTCGCCGGCGATGCCGACCGGGAAGAACAGCGGGGTCGGGGTGAGGCCGATGCGCTCGGTGATCTCGTCGATCAGTTCGAGGGGGCTCTGACCCGGCCGGTCCCACTTGTTGATCACCGTGATGACCGGGATGCCCCGGTGGCGGCACACCTGAAAGAGTTTGAGGGTCTGCGGCTCGAGTCCCTTGGCGGCGTCGATGAGCATCACCGCGGCGTCGACCGCGGTCAGCACGCGGTAGGTGTCCTCGGAGAAGTCGGCGTGACCCGGGGTGTCGACGAGGTTGATGACGCTCGGGATCTCGGGGTCGGCCTGGGCTGCGGCCGAGTAGTTGAACTGCAGCGCCGTCGAACTGACGGAGATGCCGCGCGCCTTCTCCATCTCCATCCAGTCGGAGACGGTCGACTTACGTCCGGCCTTGCCGTGGACGGCGCCGGCCTCGCTGATCATCCGCGCGTGCAGCGCCAACGCCTCGGTCATCGTCGACTTGCCGGCATCGGGGTGGGAGATGATGGCGAAGGTACGACGACGCGTCACTTCGCGACTGATCACCTCGGAACTCACGAGGTTCCAGGCTACCGGGCGTGCAGGGGGCGGCCAAACTCGCTCGCGGCGGAGTGCCGGGGCAGGTTGTGCCGGTATGCGGCACCTTGTGCCCCCCGCCCAAAAACTGGGAACCCGTCACCGTTGCTGTGCGTCTGATGGTCGTGCAGCTTCCACCGGGCCTTCGGCGCCGCGTTCTCGCCCGTGACGGGGTACTGACCATGGCGGATGCGCTCGAATTCGGCCTCACGCGGTCCGCGGTCCGGCGTCGAGTCGATTGCGGAGACTGGATGCCGCACACGCGCGGGGTGTATTGGCTCGCCGATCATCCGACGACGCCGGCCACCCGTGCGCGACTGGCAGTCGCGAGCGTGGGCCGAGGTGCGGCGCTGTCCGGATCGGGAGCGGCGTGGTGGCACGGGCTCCTCGACGAGCCGCCGAAGAAGTTCACGGTCACCGCACCGCGATCGCGGCATGGCACTCCGGTCGAGGGCGTTCGGGTCCGGCGCCGCTGCCTCGCGGACGCGGAGGTGGTGACCCGCAAGGACTTGCTCGTGACAGCCTTGCCGCTGTCCGTGCTGGAAGCCGCACTCGAGCGCGACAGTGGAGTCCTCGACAACGCGCTGCTCGTTCGCAAGGTCTCGCTGCGCCAGCTGCGCGTCGCCGCTGATCGTCGACGTGGCAAGGAGGATGGACCCGCGATCGCGGCCCTCGTCGACGGCGTCGAATCCGGCGCGCGCTCGGTGGCGGAGCGGCTGGCTGTCGACGTGTTGAGCGCCGGAGGTGTGAGCGGTTGGTCGTGCGGTCACCCGGCCGGCGGGTACTTCATCGACCTCGCGTTCCCGGATCGGCTGTTGGCGGTGGAGATCGACGGGATGGCGTTCCACCGCGACGCGGAGACGTTCCAGCGAGACCGCCGACGCCGAAACGACCTCATCGCTTTGGGTTGGACCGTCCTCAACTTCACGTGGAGTGATCTGCGGGAGCGGCCCGACGACGTCGTGGCACGTGTCCGCCAGGCGCTCGGCTTGCAGCACGACCGGCCGGCATGACAAATCCGGGGGCATCATGAGCCGCTGAGCGGATCAGATTGCCCCCGGACTCGATACGGCGCCCTACTCGAACGGAACCGGCGGCATGGTGACGACCTGCGCGGCGTAGGAGAGTCCGGCGCCGAAGCCGAGGAGTAGTGCGGTCTGGCCAGGCTGTGCCTTGCCGGTGGACAGCAGGTCTTCCATGGCGAGCGGGATCGAGGCGGCGCTGGTGTTGCCGGTGTACTCGATGTCCTTGGCGACGACCGCGTCGTCGCGGAGTTTGAGGTTTTTGGCGAGGAGTTCGTTGATACGGGCGTTCGCCTGGTGCGGCACGAAGACGTCGAGGTCCTCGGAACCGAGCTTCGCGGCCTCGAGGGCGCGGTGGGCGACCTTGCCCATCTCGAAGGCGGCCCAGCGGAACACCGCGGTGCCCTCCATGCGCAGGTAGGGGCGCTGGGTGCGGTCGCTGTCGAGGAAGGTGACCCAGTCGAAGTCCTGGCGGATCGCGTTGAACTGGGAGCCGTCCGAGCCCCAGATCACCGGGCCGAGCTGTTGCTGTTCGGTGGGTCCGACGACGACTGCGCCGGCCCCGTCGCCGAAGATGAAACAGTTGGTGCGGTCGGTCATGTCCATGGTCACCGAGAGCTGCTCGGCGCCGATGACCAGCACGTGGGTGGCGCTGCCGCCGCGGATCATGTCGGACGCGAGTGCCATGCCGTAGCCGAAGCCGGCGCAGCCGACGGTGACGTCGAAGGCGGGCACGCCGTTGCAGCCGAGTTCGGTCGCGACCTTGGTGGCGCCGGCCGGGGTCAGCAGCAGGTGGGTGTTGGTGGCGAGGATGACGGCGTCGATGTCCGAGCCCTGGAGCAGCGCATTGGCGATCGCCTTGCGGCCGGCGTTGACCGACATCTCCATGACGCTCTCGTCGCGACGCGCGAACCGGCGCGTCTTGATTCCCGTACGGGTGTAGATCCACTCGTCGGAGGAGTCGATGTGCTGGCAGATCTCCTCGTTGGTGACGACGCGTTCGGGGCGGTACGCGCCGATGCCGAGCATGCCGATGTTGTTGATGCCAGTGGTGTCTGCGATGACCGCCATGGTGAACCCTTCCCAAAACGTGCCCGGCGAATATGTGACCCGACATACGACGGTACTCACACCGCCTCTTACTGGGAAGTAGCGGGACCCCGCCCGCAATCGTTACGGAGTCGCGGAACGCGGACCGAAGTCGTCCTCGATGAGGGGAATGCTGGTCCGCAGGTCGATCGAACACCGCCGGGGCGTCGGAAAGCGGCCCGCGGTCACGACGATCAGCACACGATGACGTGCGCGCAGCGCCGAACGCACGAGTCAGTACACCATTCGACGACATCGAGAAGGGGAGTCCGCATGATCCACGCACGCGGGTTGGTCCAGGTGTTCAGCACCGGGAAGGGAAAGAAGAAGCGCGAGGTGAGGGCCGTCGACGGCGTCGACCTCGACATCGCCGAGGGGGAGGTGGTCGGGTTCCTCGGGCCCAACGGCGCGGGCAAGACCACCACGCTGCGCATGCTGACGACCCTCCTGCGGCCGACGGCGGGAACCGCGACCGTCAACGGTTACGACGTCGTGGCCGACCCGGTCTCGGTCCGCCGCAGCATCGGTTACGTCTCGCAGGCCGGCGGCACCTTCAGCCAGGCGCAGGCGGGCGACGAGATCGTCGATCACGGCATGCTCTACGGGCTGTCCCGGGCCGAGGCGACCCGCCGCGGCCACGCCCTGTTCTCCCAGCTCCAACTCGACGGCCTGTGGGAACGCCAGCCCAAGAACATGTCCGGCGGGCAGAAACGCCGACTCGACATCGTGATGGGATTGGTCCACGAACCGTCCCTGGTCTTTCTCGACGAGCCGACCACCGGCCTCGACCCGCAGGCGAGGGCCAATCTCTGGGACCACATCCGGCGGTTGCGCACCGAACGCGGCGCGACGGTCTTCTTGACGACGCACTACCTCGACGAGGCCGACGAACTGTCCGATCGGATCATCATCATCGACAACGGCCGGATCGTCGCCGCGGACACCGCCGACAACCTCAAGGCGCAGGTGTCCGGCGACCTGGTGGCACTCGAGGTCGCCGACTCCGCGGCCGTGTCCACCGCCGCGGAGAAACTGGCCTCGGTCACCGGTGGCCGCGCGGACGGCCGGATCGAGATCGACGGCCGGCACGTCCGGAGCCGGGTGCCGCGGGCGGGCCGGGCCGTCCCCGGACTGCTGCGTGACCTCGACGCCGCGGGCATCACCCTCGACTCCATCGAGGTCATCCGCCCGACCCTCGACGACGTCTTCCTCACCCTCACCGGTCGGTCGCTGCGTGACGCCGAGACCGAGCGGGGCAACGAGATCCATTCGGAAACAACCGATTCGACGAACGCCGACGCCCAGTCGGCCGAACTCCGTCAGCAGGGAGCCAACCGATGACCACGTTCCTCCGCGAGAGCACCATCGTGTTCCGCCGACAGATCCGCATGAACCTGCGCAACCCGGCCTGGGTCCTCATCGGGGTGATGCAACCGGTCCTCTACCTCGTCCTCTTCGGGCCGCTGCTGAAGCCCCTCGTCGCGCAGTTCCCGGGCGGCGCCGACAATCCGTACACGTTCCTGGTCCCCGGTCTGCTCGTGCAGCTCGGTCTGTTCGGCGCGTTGTTCGCCGGATTCAGCCTGATCGGGGAATGGCGCGAGGGTGTGATCGAGGCCGAACGGGTGACCCCGGCCAGCCGCACCGCCCTGCTCACCGGTCGACTCATGCGCGACATGCTGCAACTTCTCGTGCAGGCGCTGATCCTGGTGGTGCTGGGCTATCTGATGGGCATGCGGGGTTCGGTGATCGGCGTGATCCTCGGCATCATCATCACGATGCTGATCGGTGGCGCGTGCGCCGCGGCGTCGAACGCCCTGGCGCTGACCACGAAGAGTGAAGATGTGATGGCGCCGCTCATCAACATGGTCATGATGCCGGTCCTGTTGCTGTCGGGCATCCTGCTCCCGATGACCCTCGGGCCGTCGTGGCTGCAGAGTCTCAGCGACTTCATGCCGTTCCGGTGGATCGTCGACGCGGTGCGCGACACCTTCTCCGGCGACCTCGCCAGTGCTCAGGTCCTCTGGGGCGTCCTCGCGTCGCTCATCCTGGCCGGACTCGGAACCCTGTGGGGCACTTCGGTGTTCCGCAAGGAGAATGCCTGAGGCGTGAGCCGCGAGCTCGCTCCTCAGTATCTGCGCCCGTGTTCTGCGCGAGCCCAATGACTGCTCCCTGAGGAGGCCGGAGCTTGCGAGCCCGACCCCTGCTCCCTGAGGAGCGAGCTTGCGAGCGTCACGAAGGGTCCTGGCGAGATGCGTCGCCAGACCCTTCGTGACGCGCCCTCCGCAAGCTCCGGGCGCTCCTCAGGGAGCGGGGGTTGGCCGCGGCCTCCGCAAGCTCCGGGCGCTCCTCAGGGATCGGGGGTCGCAGCTCGCTTCTCAGGGAGCGGGGGTCAGTCGAAACTGGTGATCGCGGGGCCGGGGGAAGGGTGACGACCGCACCCGCGTAGCTCAGGCCGGCGCCGAAGCCGAGGAGCAGCGCGGTCTGTCCGCCCCTCGCCTTGCCGGTGGCGAGCATCTCCTCCATGGCGAGCGGGATGGAGGCCGCCGAGGTGTTCCCGGTGTTCTCGATGTCGTTCGCCATCGGCAGGTCGTCGGGGAAGCCGAGGTTCTTCTTCATCAGGTCGTTGATGCGGGCGTTGGCCTGGTGGGGCACGAAGACTTCGATGTCCTCCACGCCGACGCCCGAGGTCTCCAGCACGGTGGCGAGGGCCCGGGGCAGGGTGACGGCCGCCCAGCGAAACACCTTGGGTCCCGCCATCGTCACCACCATGCGACCGACCGGGTCGGTCTCGGGGTCTTTGTCCTGGTAGGCCTGCGCGCGGTCCATGTACTCGGGGATGTCCCAGTTCTGGCCGATCGCCTCGGCGTTCTCGCCGTCGCTGCCCCAGACGGTCGGGGAGATGCCGTTCTCCTCGCTCGGACCGACGACGACCGCACCGGCGCCGTCGCCGAAGATGAATGCGGTGTTGCGGTCGGTGGGGTCCATGACCACCGACATGGTCTCGACACCGACGAGCAGGACATACTCAGCGCTGCCGGCACGGACGGTGTCGGCAGCGACCCCGAGGCCGTACCCGAAGCCGCCGCACCCCGCAGCGACGTCGTAGGCGGGGATGCCGTTCAGCCCGATGTCGGAGGCGACGATCGGCCCGCCGTGGGGGATCTTGGTCTTCCAGCTGTTGGTGGCGAGGATCAGCGCACCGATCTTCTCCTTCGCCACCCCGGAGTTCGCGATCGCCCGCTCGGCGGCTGCGGCGGCCATCGATCGGGCCGACTCGTCGCCGCTGATCCAGCGGCGGTTGCGGATGCCGCTCCGCTCGAAGATCCACTCGTCGGAGGAATCGAGGACCTGGCAGACCTCGTCGTTGCTGACCAGGCGTCGCGGACGGTAGGCGCCGATGCCGAGCATCGAGACGTTCTGGTGTCCGGTCTTCACCGAGAGGTTGACCACTGTTGCCGATCCCTTCATTGCCCGCCGCAGCGATTCTACGGCCGCGCGGCCGCCGAATTCGGTGTCCTCACCAGGCGTGCACGGTGTTCTGCGCGGACTCCAGATCCTGTCCGAGCAATAGTTCGACGGCGTCGCAACCGTTGGCGATGAGGAGTTCGACCTCGCTGCGAGCGGAGGACGGAAACGGTTTCAACACGAAATCGGCTGGGTCCTGCCGGCCGGGTGGCCGGCCGATGCCGATGCGCACGCGCAAATAGTCGCGCGTACCGAGTGCCTGACTGAGCGACCGCAGCCCGTTGTGGCCGCCCTCGCCGCCGCCCCGTTTGAGACGGACGGCGCCGAAGTCGATGTCGAGTTCGTCGTGGACGACGATCAGGTCGTCAGTCGTGACCGAGTAGAACTTGGCGAGCGGGCCGATCTGACGGCCGGACTCGTTCATGTAGGTGCGGGGTTTGGCCACGAGTACCGACTGGCCGCCGAGGCGTACCTCGGCGACCTCGGCACCGGACTTCTTGTGCACCTTCCAGCGCTCGCCGGCCGAGGCGACGAGGCCGTCGGCGACCATCGCGCCGACGTTGTGCCTCGTCTTCTCGTACTTGGACCCGGGGTTGCCGAGTCCGACAATGAGTTTCACCACTTACGCAGTTTCACCACCCGAACCGGGCAGTCGGTGGTCGGATTACTCCGACTCCGCAGCGGCTTCCTCGGTCGCCTCGCCCTCGGCGTCGCCCTCGGCTGCGGCGTCTGCCGAGCCGTCGGCGTCGGACTCGGTGGCGGCGAGCTGCGCCTCGGTGACCGACACGATGAGGGTCTCGGGATCGGCGGTGAGGGTCACACCCTCGGGCAGGTCCAGATCAGAGGCGTGCACGGACAGGCCGATCTCGGCGCCCTCCACGCTGACGACGATCTGCTCGGGGATCGACAGGGCGTCGGCCTCGACCTCGACGACGCTGGCGTCCTGGACGACGAGGGTGCCCGGGGCGGCGTCGCCCTCGACGATGATCGCGATCTCGACGGTGACCTTCTCGCCACGACGGACGATCAGCAGATCGGCGTGCTCGATGTAGTTGCGGATCGGGTGGACGTCGACCTGCTTGGTGAGCGCGAGCTGGCTGGAGCCCTCGATGTCGAGGTCGATGACGGCGTTGAGGCCGCTGTTACGCAGGATGGCGGCGAACTCGCGGGCCGGGAGGTGCAGGTGCTGGGGGTCGGCGCCGTGGCCGTACAGCACGGCGGGGACCTTGCCCTCGCGACGCGCGCGGCGGGCTGCGCCCTTGCCCTTCTCGGTACGGGTGCTGACGGACAGCTTGCTGGTCTGGGTGGCCATGACGGTCTCCTCGCGATCGGTGGGTACGTTCTGTCGGCGTCGCGACGAGCAACACCGGGCACGAGTTCCGACCGCGGGCGTTCCATTCGCCCGGAGGGCGTGAGGAAGACCTGCGATGGCCGCGCCGATCACGGTGACTGGGTCACCCTCGCCGAGACAACGGCGATCAGAGTAGTCGATGACCTGCCGGGATGTCACATCGCCCGCTCGGTTCGCCGCGCTGGGGGATACTGGTCTGCCATGACCTCACAGACGCCGATCGAGATCGTGACGACCCTGCTGGACGAGTTCGCGCGGGGCGACGTGCCCGCCGCGCTGGAGACAATCGACGACGACATCGCCTACACGAACGTCTCGCTGCCGACGATCCGCGGCAAGCGGAAGGTGGCCGGTGTCCTGGGCGGGGTCACGCGCAAGGAGTCGGTGGGCTTCAACTACCAGATGATCAACGTGTCCGCCGACGACACCGGCGTGGTGCTGACCGAGCGCGTCGACGAACTCCGGTTCGGGCGGCTGCATCTCCAGTTCTGGGTCTGCGGCCGGTTCGAGGTACGGGAGGGTCGGATCACGGTGTGGCGCGACTACTTCGACTACTTCGACATGACCAAGGCGCTCGCGCGGGGCGTCGCGGCACTGGCCGTGCCGTCGGTGCAGCGGCCGCTGCCCGCGCCGGCCCTGTCGGCCTGACCTGAGCGCTGCCGCGCCTCGGAGTCAGAGGATCTCGTCGAGCTTCTCGATCGGCCGGGGGATGCGAGTGCCCTTGTCGGTCACCACGATCGGACGTTCGACGAGGATCGGGTGCTCGACCATGGCGTCGAGGATCTGCTCGTCGGTGGCCGATGCGAGATCGAGCTCCTTGTAGAGGGCCTCGCGTTTGCGGACCGCCTGCGCAGGTGTGATCCCGGCGTCGGCGAACAACTCGACGAGTTGTTCGCGGCTGTACGGCTCGTCGAGATACTTCACGACTGCCGGCTCGATCCCGGCGTCGCGCAGGGCCTGCAACGCCTTCCGCGAGGTCGAGCACTTCGGGTTGTGATAGATCGTCGCGTCCACGGGTGACACGGTACCCGGCGGATCTCCGCCTGCTCCCTGAGGAGCGCCAATCCCTCTGCTCCCTGAGGAGCGCCAATCCCTCTGCTCCCTGAGGTGTGAGGAGCGCAAGCGACGAGCCTCGAAGGGCTGGCAACTCGTGCTACGGAGCCCTTCGAGGCTCGCTTCGCTCGCACCTCAGGGAGCGGGGGGGTCAGGCGATGCCGTCGAACAGGCTTGTGACAGAACCGTTCTCGAAGACCTCGCGGATCGTCTGGGCGAGCAGCGGTGCGATGGAGAGGACGGTGAGGTTCTCGAAGCGCTTCTCGGCCGGGATCGGCAGGGTGTCGGTGGCGATGACCTCCTTGGCGCCGCAGGACGCGAGACGCTCGGCCGCGGGATCGGAGAACACGCCGTGGGTGGTGGCGATGATGACGTCGCCTGCGCCGGCGTCCTTGAGGACCCGCACGGCGCCGGCAATGGTGCCGCCGGTGTCGATCATGTCGTCGATGAGGATGCAGGTGCGTCCCTCGACCTCGCCCACCACGCGATTGGACTTGACCTGGTTGGGCACGAGCGGGTCACGCGTCTTGTGGATGAACGCCAGCGGCGCGCCACCGAGGGTGTCGGCCCACTTCTCGGCGACGCGCACGCGACCGGAGTCGGGGGAGACGACGGCGATGTTGTCGGTGCCGTACTTGCCCCGGATGTACTCGGCGAGCTGTCCCTGAGCGTGCATGTGGTCCACCGGGCCGTCGAAGAAGCCCTGGATCTGGTCGGTGTGCAGGTCGACGGTGATGATCCGGTCGGCGCCCGCGGTCTTGAGCAGATCGGCGATGAGGCGGGCCGAGATCGGCTCACGTCCGCGGTGCTTCTTGTCCTGGCGGGCGTAGGGGTAGAACGGCAGGATCACGCTGATGCGCTTCGCCGAGCCGCGCTTGAGGGCGTCGATCATGATGAGCGCCTCCATGACCCACTGGTTCAGCGGGTACGGGCAGCTCTGCAGGACGAAGGCGTCCGATCCGCGGACCGAGTCCTCGAAACGAACGAACAGTTCGCCGTTGGCGAAGTCGCGGGCGGTCTGCGGGGTGACCTTGATGCCCAGTTCATCGGCGACTGCTTCGGCGAGTTCGGGATGGGCACGACCAGAGAACAGCATCAGGTTCTTCTGGTTGTCAGTGGTCCAGGTCATGAAAACTCTTCTGTTCGTGTAGTTTCGGATCTGCAGGGTCGAGCGCGGGTCGGGGTGTCAAGCCGTCCCGGGGTTCTTGTCGCGTGCCTCGAGGGCCGCGCGCGCCGCCGCGGTGTCGGGCCGCTTACGCACGACCCAGTCCTCGATGACGCGTTGTTCGCCTGCCGAGACCGCGAGGGCTCCCGGCGGTACATCTTGCCGCACCACGGTTCCGGCGCCGGTGTATGCCCCGTCGCCGACGCTGACCGGCGCGACGAACATGTTGTCCGAGCCGGTGCGGCAGTGGTCGCCGATCACGGTGCGGTGCTTGGCAACCCCGTCGTAGTTGACGAAGACGCTCGACGCGCCGATGTTGGAGTGCTCGCCGATGGTGGCGTCGCCGACGTAGGTGAGGTGCGGGATCTTGGACCCGGCACCGATGGTCGCGTTCTTGGTCTCGACGAAGGTGCCGATCTTGCCCGCGTCTCCGAGGGCCGTGCCCGGTCGCAGGTAGGCGAAGGGCCCGACGGTGGCCTCGGCGCCGATGACCGCGTCACTGCCGTGCGTGCGGATCACCTGCGCGCCGCGTCCGACGGTGACGTCGGTGAGAGTGGTGTCGGGTCCGATCACGGCGTCGGCGGCGATGTGCGTGCGCCCGTGCAGCTGTGTGCCGGGCGCGATGTGCGCGTCGGGCTCGATGGTGACGTCGGTGTCGATCCAGGTGGTGGCGGGGTCGACGACGGTCACCCCGTCGAGCTGATGACGACGGATGATGCGGCGGTTGAGTTCGGCGCCCAGGGCGGCGAGTTGGGCACGGTCGTTGCAGCCGGCCACGAGCACCGGATCGGCGACGGTGTGTCCGCGGACTGCCCGCCCCTCGCCGCGGGCGATCTCGACGATGTCGGTGAGGTAGTACTCGCCCTGCACGTTGTCCGTCGACAGCTTCGACAACCCGTCGCGCAGCGCAGCGGCGTCGAAGGCGTACACGCCGGCGTTGACCTCGGTGATCGCGCGCTGCTCCGGGGAGGCGTCCTTGTGTTCGACGATCGCGGTGACGGCGTCCCCGTCGCGGATGATGCGTCCGTATCCGGTCGGGTCGTCGGCGACGAAGCTCGTCAGCGTGACCGCGGCCCCGCCGTCGGCGAGATGGGTGTCGATGAGCGCGCGGAGGGTGTCGGCGTCGAGGAGGGGGACGTCGGCAGCGGTGACGACGACGGTGCCGTCGAAGTCGTCGGGGAGTCCGCCGAGGCCCACCCGGGCGGCATCACCGGTCCCGCGAGGCGCGTCCTGTTCGGCGATCCCGATCACGACGCCGAGGCCTGCCCCGATCTCGCCGATGGCAGCCGAGACCCGTTCGCGTTCGTGGCTGACGACGGCGATGAGATGCTCGGGGTCGATGCCCGCGGTCCCGTGGAGCGCGTGGCCGACGAGCGAGCGGCCGCCGATGGTGTGCAGGATCTTCGGGGTCTTGGACTTCATGCGGGTACCGGCACCCGCGGCCAGGACGATCACGGCCACGGACGGCGACGTTCCCGTCATCGAATGCCCACCCTCTTCCTGATCGGTGACTGCCACGATCATGTCTGTCCGACGGCGCCGGCGGGGGTCGCTGACCGGGTTCGCGGTCGCACGTCGGGTGCGATCCTACGCATCGGTACCCGATGGCAGAAATGCAGCGCGCTGTTTGTGGCGAAACCTCGCGACCGGGCCTGATAGAACACATAGGGACCGCAACGCCGAGCGATCAATCGGTAGATCATTGCCGTTGTCGCTGACGAAACGGGGTGGGTGCGGGGGAACCAACCATGTGCGCCGGAGTTGTCCGGCTCGCGAAACGACCACACGGAGGTAGTGAATGAGCACGCAGAAGACGGCGATCGTCACCGGGGCCGCACGGGGGATCGGTGCGGCGGTGGCCAAGCGCCTGGCCGACGACGGGCTCGCGGTGGCCGTCCTGGACCTCGACGCCGACGCCTGCGCCGACACCGTCAAGGCCATCACCGACGCCGGTGGCAAGGCCGTCGCGGTGGGTGCCGACGTCGCCGACGAGGCGTCGGTGAACGCGGCCGTGGACAAGGTCGTCGCCGAACTCGGAAAGCCGACTGTCGTCGTGAACAACGCCGGCATCACCCGCGACAACCTGCTGTTCAAGATGACCGTCGATGACTGGGACGCCGTCATGGCCGTGCACCTGCGGGGCGCGTTCAACGTCACCAAGGCCGTACAGAAGTACATGGTCGAGGCGGAGTGGGGACGCATCGTCAACCTGTCGAGCACCTCGGCACTCGGCAACCGGGGACAGGTCAACTACTCGGCGGCCAAGGCCGGCATGCAGGGCTTCACCAAGACCCTCGCCATCGAACTGGGCCGGTTCGGCGTGACCGCGAACGCCATCGCGCCCGGGTTCATCGAGACCGAGATGACCGCCGCCACCGCCGAGCGCGTCGGCGTGCCCTTCGAGGACTTCAAGCGCGCCGCCGCCGGCCAGATCCCGGTCAACCGCGTCGGCGTGCCCGAGGACATCGCCCACACCGCGTCGTTCTTCATCAGCGAAGGTGCCGGCTTCGTGTCGGGGCAGGTCGTCTACGTGGCCGGCGGCCCCAAGGACTGATCACTCCCAGACGTCGACTCGACTCCCAGACCTCGATCGAAGTCTGTGAGTCGAGTTGACGTCGAGTGGTTACCTGGCGTGAGTGCCCGCGGGCTGTGGCACAATCGTCAGCGCAGTGATCCGCCATGGTGTAATCGGCAACACTCCTGATTTTGGTTCAGGCATTCTAGGTTCGAGTCCTGGTGGCGGAGCAGCGATAACCGGCTGGTAGAGGTCGGTTTCTCGTCCTCCTAGATTCGGTCCGTGCACCAGGTGTGCACTTTATGTCCTCTGGAACGAGATCGGCCCCGCTCGGTGCTACCAACACCTAACGGGGCCTCGATCCACGGAGGCACCCGTGAACCGTCGTCATACCTTATCCGCCTGCGTCACCATCGTTGTGGCGCTGGCCTTCTACTCCATCCCGCTCGGCGTGATGGCCGCGTGCATCGAGCTCGGGTGGCACGCATGACCGCGCCGACGATAGAGCCCGCGGAGACCCTGATCCGCGACGCCTGGGACCTCTACGAGCAAGACTCCGAGTGCGACCATGCCGGCAACCTCCGCCAGGCGGTGTGGCAGCTCGAGGAAGCCGTCGACTACGACCGTGACGACGTCGCGAAGTTAGCGCGCAGTGTCGTTCAGGCCCTCACCATCGCCGGCGACGACGTCGACGACCTCCTCGCCCACGATGCCCGCGGCGGCGTCATGGTTGGGGTTAGACCGGTGAGCGCCTATAACGCCGGCGCGCGAGCCGCCGAGAAGGAACTCGCAGAGCGCCAGGCCGCATAGGGCGACACCCTCGCCCGCGTTGCCGAACAGATGTTGAGCACGATGACTCTCCTGCGGACGACGAGTTCGAGTGCGGCTACCGCGACCTTTTCGCCTTCACCCTCAATCGGTGGTGCAGGCACTGTCGGCGGCTGTTCCAACATCCGAACCGCTGGAACGCCTGCCCCGATTGCCTGTCGGTCGAGTACTCCGATGGTGAGAGATAAACGATTCACGATCGCGCGACCACCGAGGCGATGGACGACAGGTGGGAGCTTCACACCCTCTTCGATTCCGTTGGCGGAGCGTATCTTTCGCCGTACGACACCGACCGTAGGGACGAGAAGTGCCCGGGGTGGACCCACCCGCGCACGATAACCTCGGCCAGCTGCCAGCGGAGTTCACCGTCAAGGTGCGGCGCACTCGGTGCGGCCGGATGACCCGCTCGGGCAAACCATGCCGCAACGGCCCGTGGTGCAACTCCACCGCCTGCCGCAACTACGGACCTCGACTACGCACGTCAACGTCGCCCTGACTGTCCAGTCATACCCCTCTCGGGGACGACTACCCGGGTTCGACTCCCGGTGAGGGCACGACGCACGCGACCGACTCCGACCGCGTGCCCGTCGTCATCCGCAAAGCCCGACGAAAATCGGCCTGCTCGACTCAGCCCAGTCCCTCGCAGTCGACGAGGGCCACCACTCGCGTCGTCGCGAAACGCGAGTTCGGTGCCCACTGCGGTACCACCGACCTCATCGGGGTCAGGTGGCAACCAGACGTGCCTGACGCTATAGAAAGGCAAGGCTCGTGGGTCGAACGGGATGGGGTCCAATTCCTGCCACCCAAAGGGTGTCAGTCGCCCGACGACTGGTACTGGGTGTGAGTTGGGCAGCCCACAACAAAGCAGCTCAATCCACGACGTTCGTCGACATAGATGTCGCCGTGGGCGTTTCTTACCTGCGTTCTTTTAAATATGAGTCCTCGTCCGCACTCAGGGCAAGTCTTAAAGGTCGGTCCATCCTAGGAGGTCAATCAGTTGACCGTAATTCCTTCATATCTAAAAGGCAGGTGCGAGAGCAGATGTCGCGCGAGGGCAGGTTTGCTTATCGCCATCGACGAGTGGCGCCACGGTCGCGCAGAGGCTCGCGACGACGCCAAGGCGGACGCACGCCTCGTCGTCGTGGTTCCGACGCCTGACGGATAAGAGCACGAGGAGCGAAACTCTTTCCAGTTCAAGGTAGTCAACTATGGCGAGAGGCCCGTCACCAATCTGCGCATTGCCTCCATCACGGGGGACACCGAATCGCTCGCGATGACAGGGAACGGAAGCGATAGTCGCCACTTCACGAAGCTCGAGCAGATCTCGCCCGTTCCTGTGCTTAAGCCAGGCGCAGAAGCACTCGGGGGGGGGTACCACTGGCAGATGCTCCGCGGCCACGGTCCAGAGGGCGTGGTGTTGAAGTTCGTTGACGACGCCGGGGTTCGTTGGGTGAAAGACGGTAACAGCGAACCTGTCCGTGATCTGTCGTCGGGTTTAGAAGTTGGGGGTAGATAGTCGAACCCCTACCCATTCCGCATGACCCATGCAGTCACTCGACCCGCGCGACTTCTCCGCCCAGGGTGAGTTGCCACTGCACCGGTTGGCGTCATGGAAACGCACCGTGGGCGACCACTCCTTACCGATGGCGTCGCCCTAGAAGAACGGGAACAGCTCGCGGCCACGTCTCCGTCGACACGGTCGATAGCCTGAATGACGCGCGTTATGTGCGCTCCAGGGGGCGGCGCACGCATCGGGCAGCTAGAGCCGTACGGTCTCTGCCCGGGTCGGTGCGCGACACGGTGCTGGTAGAGCTCATCTCGACCCTTCGCGCAGAGAATTTCTCGGCGTACGGGGGTCAAGAAGATGCACGCGGCGATGCATCGCGCCGGCCACCACATCTGTCGAGAACAGACCCGGCGGCTCATGCGGCTGGCCGGGGTCCGCGGAGTGCAGCGGGCGGCGAAGGTGTCCACCACCCGGGCCGACCCGATCGCGGCAAGGACTGCCGGCCGGGTTCAGCGGCAGTTTCGTGCTGATCGTCCCAACCAGCTGTGGGTCGTCGACATCACCTACGTGCGGACCTGCCAGTGCTCGCCTACACCGCGTTTGTCACTGATGCCTGTACCCGGGTGATCGTCGGTTGGCATGTCGCGGCCACCATGCGGACCGAGGATCTTCCGCTGCAGTCATTCAATCATGCTGTCTGGCAGCGTAGTGCCGATCTATTCGGGTTGTCTCATCATTCCGACCGCGGGTCGCAGTAGTTATCGCTGACCGATACCGACCGGCTGATCGAGTTGGGAATCATTCCCTCGGTCGGCACTGTCGGTGACTCCTATGACAACGCCCTCGCCGAGAGCGTCAACGCGTCCTACAAGACCGAACTGATCAGGCAGAGTCGGCCGTGGCGCACCGTGGAGCAGGTGGAGCTGGCCACCTGCGAATGGGTGCGGTGGTACAACCAAAAACGGCTACACGAAGCGCTCAACTATCAACCACCCCCGAAGTTTTCGAGGCGGCCCTGAACGGTGCCTCAGCTACTGCGAGTCGGCCCTTGCAACCACATTCGAATCAAACTCGGGGTACTTCAAGCAGCGGAGCAGTGACAACGCCGCCCACCCGTTCCGCAACCGGAGCGCGTGCTCTGTCAAGCGCACACTCTCCGCCGACCACAAAGCGCGTAGGAAAGAGAATGAACCTCGATACAGAACTTAACCGACGCGTTGCGGGATGGCGCACGCCGCTGCCTCGGTGCTGGGCCTCCCCGGGGCGCTCCAGGCCGTGATCAACGCCCTCTGGAACAACTGCTCGACGACGAGCTGTGGCGCGACGTGTTTGCCACGGTATGGACGCGCCAATTGCCAAGTCATCACATCGCGCGGGTTGCTCATGGCGGATTCCAGTTGGCGATGCGCTCCGATTGGACCGAGTAGAGGCGCAGCATCTCTGCGACGCCTTGATTGGTGAGTGTTGTGCTTCCCCCGCTGGAAAAGCGGACGATCACCGAAATTAAGACTCCTCGCGTGTAACCCATGACGACGCATTCAACGCGTGTGCCATCGGCCGTTCTGATCGCGCATGCCGGCATGGCGTGTCCCCCGTGAACCGGTCCGGGTGGTTCTAGAGTCCTGATTGCCCTGTTGAGGGCGGAGAAGGGACGATAGGGATCATGGCGGGACGGA
>NZ_JBHUXZ010000050.1:0-31932 GCF_042668985.1 Gordonia sp. NPDC057258 | reverse complement strand
TGACCGTCGTCGTGCTGCTTATCGTCTAACGCCATGCTCATAGATTGTCCTCTCACTGATGAGCACTGGACTTACACAGACCATCTGACACCCCCCGCCTGAACGCTGCAGGCCGGTCGATGGCTACGACCGCGATCACCGATCCCGACTACCCCGCTTATGGCATCGACACGCTTATCGGTCTGGCGCCCAAGTACTTCGCCGGCGTCGGCCATGGCCGCAACGCGACCGCCGACCTACTGCGCCGCTGGGCCGCCGACTCAGCGTGCGACCACCAACAAGTGGTCCTCGCCGGATACTCCCAGGGCGCCATGGTCATGCACCAGCTCGCGGCTGCCATGTGGCAACCGAAAGGAATCCTCCCGAATTCCGACGCCCAGATAATCCCCCGAGTTGCTGGCGTCGTCCTGATCTCTGACCCCGACCGCACCGGGAACGACGCGAGCGAGAAGCCGATCGAACCCTCACCTGCAGGCAGGGGCGTCGACTACTTCTTCACCCATCCGAATCCGAACCTCGGTCTCGGCGTACTCGCGTGGAAAGACAAGGTCTTCACCCTGTGCATCGATAACGATCCGGTTTGCGCATTCGAGGGGCCCGGCGATCTGAACGACGAACAGTTCGCTCTGCACAGCACCTACGAACAATCACCGAATCTCGCGACCGCCGCGCGCGCGATCAAACTTGGATTCGCCGACGACACACCGGCACTCGACCAAAACTCACTTACTGTTACCACTATCAAGGGGCAAACCATCGCGCACAAACTACGTGCGACCACCGGGAGAGGATGCACAGTCCAGTGGACTGTGCCCGCCCCCAACAAGATGCCCAACGGGACCTGGCTCACGTCCGGAGGCACGATCTCTGGGAAACCCATCACAACAGGAACCTTCAGAATCGGAGTCGTCGCCCGCTCAATCTGCGGGCCCGGGCGCGCCATAAAATCAGCCAGCGCGGACATCACAATGAAAGTCCTTCGTGACGACCCAGCAGCAACATACGGCAGCTTCTGCCCACCCGGCACGCCGCTAGAAGTGACTTTCCCACCGTTGGTGATCGGACAACCATACGACGAAATCTGGCACCCACAGTTCCTCGACACATGCAAGCCAGGAAACCAAGTCCTCATCTATGACACGGTCCATCTGGATGAGTTTGGGATGCAGATCCTGCCCGACAATCACCCCTGGCCCACCCCGTACGACAGTCCAGACCAAGGTAGAAAGAACTTCGGATTCCGAGTGGTAGGCGTCCCAGGACTGCCTCGGAACGAGTTCTACGTAAAAGGCAGCCCGATCATGGCCAATCTCGTGCTGAGATGGTGTGCCACTGGACCGCAGGTCCGGACATGCCGAGACGTACAGCAGGAATTCAGAATACGGATCCCAACTCAGGTACCAGCTGGCTTCTGAGCGTACTCACCACATAGCGCGGGTGTTGGTGGTGTGGGTCAACCACGGCGCCGACATCTCCGCCACACCGCAACTCGACAACCAGGTTGGATGTCACTCATTCGTGCAGCAGTCCCAACGGCTCCGGTTGTCAGCCCACTGGCGCTGCTCGCGACTTTCCGACCTTCTTACCACCGGACCCAGCCGCCTTCTGATCGGCGGACGCGTACCCGTACGCATAATAACCCGCGGACTCTCGGCAGTCGCCCAGAACAAACCCGATGACGTTAGCTTGCGATTGTTCCAGAGTATTTAGCGCGGTCCGAACTTCCGTAAGACTACTACGGCCTGCGCGCACAACCACTATCGCGGCGTCACACCACCGCGACAAGATCGAGGAATCCGCGACGGGGAGCACCGGGGGAGAATCGACGACTACGTAATCATAGAGCGATGCAAGCTCCGCTATGCCGTCGCCGAGCCGTTTCGACTCGAGCATCTCAGCTGGATTGGGCGGCAGTGGACCCGCTGCCAACACGAACGAATTCGTCTGGTCGCCTGCTTGCACCACCTCCTGGAGGGACATGTCTCCCCTGAGCCAGTTGGTTAGGCCAACCCCTGCGGAAGCACTCCCCGAGCGGTCGCCTACTTGGGGACGTCGAAGGTCCGCGTCGACCAGAATCGCACGACTGCCAGACTCGGCCAACGCGGCGACAAGGTTCATCGCGGTGGTCGTTTTGCCCTCTGCCGAGATCGGACTGGTTACAAGCAATACGCGGGGAGGTGAGTCCACGTTGTAGAAGGACAGCGCAGTTCTCAGCTTTCTGAAGGCTTCCGCAGCTGGAGTCGCTCCACGAGAGAAGTCCAACACCTTCTTGGCACCTAGCTGCTCGTCCTTGGGAACAGAGGCGAGCACGGGCAGATCAGACACGCGAACGATGTCACCCTCCGACCGAATTGAAGTCGAATACCGACCACGGAGAACGACGCCGAGGGATGAAATAAGTAGACCTAGCGCAGTCGCGAGGCCAACGATCCTGCCTACTTGGGGAGACACAGGCGAGCTATTCGCGACAGCTGGTGACACGACCGTGACTTTGGCGAGCGGTGAACCTCCGCCGGCAGGCGTCTCCAAGGTCGACACGTAGCCAATAAGAGCCGATGAAACAGCATTTGCGAGGTCCTCCGCGACCGCCACATCAGTACTCTGGGCGGAGACGTTGAGGAGAACAGTGTCGTCAGGTGCACTGGCGGATATCGCAGATTTTGCTTCGGAGACGGACATTTCCACACCTGAGCTGTCAATTGCCGTCCGAAGAATCGAGTCAGAAGTCACGAGTCGGCTGTACGACGCAACCCGGAGTTGAGACGCCAGGGACCCTTGATAGGCCGTCTGCACCGAATCCTCAGTACCGGAAGTCACGTACAACGAGGCCGTTGCCCGGTACACGGGTTGCTGCAGCATGCAATATCCGACACCAGCCAACGCGAACAGAACCGCAGTCAAAAGGATTACCCACCACCCTCGACGGAGGGACTGGACGGTATCACTTGGCGCGAGGATATCGGTAACCCGATTCGAGTTCATCATTCCGTCCATTTCGTACGACGACCAAAGATCGACACTAGACTAATTGCGATCGAACGTGAAGCGCGCTCCGCATTCAAGAAGCGGCCCGCCACCCATAGACCACAGTGGCACCCTTGAAACTGGTGAATCCGCCGGATTCCTCATCGCCGTAGTACTCGAGTTCAGACACGGCAACCATCGGACTCTGCGACCCCAGTACGGGGGACGGTCGTGCAAGCATCGCACTTGACTCGACGATCTCACTTACCCTCTCGTCCACTCTGTTCAGACGTGAACGATCATCTCCATCTCGACTGGCACAGTAACTTGCTGGTTCCGACCGCGGGTACCCGTCGAAGCACATTCCAGCGAGATAATTTGCGGCGGTGTCATATCCAATACGACTCCCTGCGGTCACGAGCTCTCGTGTAACCCACGTCCCGCCAACATCTTCAATCACGAAATACTTTGCATCCGACTCGCGACCGATAACCCAGTCAGCGTAGCCGATAGCCGCTGGCGCCGGTCCGTCCGCCGCCCAGAACAGCCGGCGACTACTACCGGGAGGCAAGGCCGGCACAAGTCGTCCTAAACGCTCGTCTTCATACGGAATTAAGCCCTGGGAGAATACGTTACGTGGCGGTAGGTGATCGACTCCATGACCAGCAACCACTCCAGTCTCGGTGTCGATCTCGAAGTAACTAATAAAGTTTCGTCCGCGCCCCGTCGCGGGGTTAAAACCGAGCGCGCACCTTAGAATCAAGCGGCCACCTACTCCATAGGTGACACCGCACGTAAGATAAGACAGACTTTCACCAGATGTTATCAAAAAGGTCGGTCGCAGGCCATCTGAAGACCATCGCACCGTACCTGCCGCTTGATTCACGACCATATTCGCAACCATCCAACCGACCACAGATGATCGGTTCGCTGCCGGAACACGCACGCGGGAAAAGACTAGGTAGAGGTCCTCTCTGTTATTTGAGCGCGTTGGCACGTGAAACAGTTTCACATACGAGCACAAACCAGGCATCTCGAGATCATGCGCCGACGAGGACTCGATACCCCCAATTCCGCCCAACTCTTCACTCAGGCGCACTCGGATGCGATTGTCCCTATCATGATTGGCCCACGCTACGATCCCGCGCCGGCCCCCTTCCACCAAAACCGCTGGGCAGTTGTGGTCGTCAGGCGGTAGGCGATCCAACACAATTCGGCGCGAGCCATCTCCTTGACTGTCAGACTCAGACACCACGATCTCGCCCCCAGAACCAACACCACCTGCAAACACCCGCGTAGCCAGGCGGTCAGGCGTCACACAGACCGGTTGCGACCACCACTCGAGCAGACTGTCATCGAACCGCGCCACTACCGTCCAGGCCGGCCCGGACGAGGTCTCACCACTCGCCCCTATTCGACAACCGGATAGGAGTGCAGCTGCGAAGCCCCCGGCCAAGAGGGTCCGACGTGACACCAGAGGCTCTGAAAGATCACCCACCATGAACAGTTATCCTGCCCTCAATTACGTCCGCAACTTCGTCCCACATACGCTCGCTTTCATCTTTAATCCGAATAACGGATTGACTGAGGGTCGCTTGCAGGCGTTCCATATCGTCCACTAGTGAAATGACTTCTTCGACTACCGAAGAGCCACCTGTTGGATCGGATAGGAGTTCGGGCAGACCGACCTCATTGACGAGTTCCAAATACTTATGACTCCAACCGTGAACAAAAACAGGAACTGCCGATGACATGCAGCTTATCGCCGCATGAAATCTACCTGAGACGGCATACTTGCAACGCGAAAGTAAGTACTTCGATTGTCGACCATTCAGACCCGATACCAGGGGAACAGCTTCTTGTCGAGAAAGATCTTCAACAACCTGCTTGTCACCACCGCTTTCATGGCATAGAAAAAAAGGTCGGTCACCACGACGCCGGATCTCCGAAATCCAAGCCTGCAGATTAGCTGCGTACGCGTTGCGACTAATTCGTTCAGAAATGTTCCAGTTCGGAACCAGTGCAACTCCGCCAATCGCGTCGTCAAAACCAGCAACATGTTCGGGCGGAACGGAGAAGGTGAAGTCGGGTTTCAACGCGACTTTCCTGCCAATGGCGCGTTCTGAGCAGGTACTCACCACGTGATCGAACGACACTTGGTCCCGGGCGTAGACACGGGCAGACGCTTCCACAATTTCCCTCAAGGCTGTTTGCGACTCCGGCGACTCAAAAGGCCCAAAGGCCTGCGGCAAGAGCACGAGAGGCAAACCCCGATCACTCCAGTAGCGGAGCGCACGTGCTCTCGCAGAGAGGTCTAGCGCAATCCATTGATCACTGAATACGAAACCTGACACATCTACCACACCAGAGATATCGTTGCTACCAAGATAGGGAAATCGCTGCGCCAGAAAGGAACTCGACCGAGCGAAACAAGGCCGTTGTAGGTGGAGATTCAACCGGTCGCTGAACGCCACGCTGTCGACGCCCAGCCAGCGCTTCTCCCGCTCAGAACCGGTTTGCATCGACATCGCAGGTGCTAAGCCACGGGATCTCATGGCCTCCGCGACTGAGGCGATCATGAGGTAAGCACCTTGATTCGTGAAGTTGCCACCTGTAATCAAAACCGTTTTTCTCGACATGCTTCAGCTCTCCCGATTCCCGAGCTGCGTGAAAGCCCGGACCGCGGCCAGGTCTTTCTTGCCAGATGCCGGAACGGCGCTTTCAGAATCACCGTAGCCATACGCGATCAGCATCACTACCCTCTCGTGATTCTCAAGACCCACTAAACGTGCAGCGCGTCTCGAAAGCGCCGAAAGGGAAGGCCAGTTGATGCAACAGCTTGACACTCCGTGAGATTCCAACGAAAGTAGCACACCCATGATCGCAAGTCCGGCGTCTGTGTAGATCAAATGCCGATCTCGGGGATGCCCATACGCTGATAAGTCGCCTACAACAACCAATAATGATTGGATCTTCTCCAGATAGCCAGCGGTGCCTCCGACTAGCGCGGCTACTTCGCGCGCATCGTCGGGACGCTCTAGCACAAGAAAACGGTACGGAAGCCTGTTGCAAGCTGAGGGAGCCTGAATCCCGGTCCGAATCGCCTCATCGACGATCCCGCGGTCAACCACTTTCGGCAGAAAGCTACGAACAGACTGCCTCGCTTCGCACAGCTCACGAAGCTCGCTTGGCTGCACATGCGAAGGCTTGGTGTCGGCCAAAGGGGCTGGGGACAATCGTTTCACAGCGCGCCCTGTCGCGTCGAAGTCCTCGGTATCGGAGCGACTCGATTCGAACAATCGGCGGGCTCTATCCGCAGGAGCTGAACGGCCGACAGGCACGGCCTCAAAGTACGCTTCGAGTACATCCCACGCCCACTGACGCGTCAGATCATCCGTTGTGCAAACCATGAATGTCTCGACCAATTCTTCGATGTACGCCTCTGCGAAGACGGGCCGTCGTGGTGACATCGACAAGCCTTTCTCGAGCATGTGTACATGCCGTCGAAGGAAATACTCGCTTGCACCACGGCCGCGGTCACTGTGGTGGCGGTGCAACCCACTGTATAGAGATGCTACGTCACCTTTCATCGCGCCGCCGGCGACCAACGACCGGACCACCACGGCCCACACCGCCCGCCGGCGAACGAAACGCTTCGCCTCAGACACACGTATCACTGCGCTCGCCTCGCTTTCACTCTGGTCCAAACGGTCAGGGCTGGTGCAACAAACGCTCTAGCCATCATTACCCCGCTCGCGCGACTATCCTTGAACAGGAAGGTAAACAAGAACGATGCGCTTATAGTGGAAGCCACCAGCGCCACCGCTGCTCCATCCGCGCCGAATTCAGGGACCAGCACGAGACACAAACCCAAATTGAAAATAGCTCCGAGTGCGTATCGACCTGCACTCATCCACAGACGGTTCTCTACAATGATCCATTTACTGAAAACTGCGGCCATACAAACGAACGGGGTACCAATTGCGATGATCTGCAGCACAAGCGCAGAGTCAGCGTACCGCGGTCCGTAAATGACATCGATCAATGGTACGCCAATGGCCAGTAAAATTGCCGCGAAAGCGATGCCCGCCCAGCAAGCTAGGCTGTACGAGCGCTGAAGATAGCGAGCGTATTCTGTGGCCGCGGAGGATTTTCGGACCGCGATAAGAACAGACATCGTCGCCGTTGTATACGCCATTGGTAGCACGAAAGCAATATCCGCGATACGCGCAGCAGCCGAGTACACAGCGACCCCAGTCGCACCGGAGACTAGTTGAAGTACTACGACGCCGCTTCGCAAACTCAATTGGTTCAGACAAGCGGATACGGCGAGAGGAAACCCCGACTTTGCGAGCTCCCGGATGCGCACCAGCGACGGTACCTCGAACGAGGACGGGCGGGTGAACCGCCAGTAGACTACCAGGATGGCCAGAGCCGTCACGGCAAACTCGATCACGTACAGCCAAACCAGAGTCAAGAGCGAGGCGTTCATCAACAGGGCAAACAACCGAATCCCGAAGAATGAACACATGCATACGATCTTGACGAAAGCGGTGACATGAGTTTTCAGATTCGCTTGGAACCACAATTCGGGACCGTCAAGAACTTTAGCAAATGCTCCAAGAGCTGCAATTGCGGTAACTAGTTGCGTTTCGGAATCAACACGGACTAGCGCAAGAGCGCCGAAGACTGAAAGATAGAGCGTCGCAGTAAGTACTTCTCGGACTATCAGCACTCCGACCGTGGTGGTCGCGCGACCACTCGGGTCTTTGGCGTAATCTCGGACAGCGAGGCCATACAATCCAGCTGTCCCTACGGTGGCTATGACGCCAGCAATTGTCGTGGCGAAACTGTACTGCCCGAATTCGTCGACCGAGACGCTTCTCGCGAGTAGAATCGAGAAAATTCCTATTGTTGCCACGTTGCAGAGCTGTTGCAGGGTCGCTGACATGCCGCTGATCATCGCGATCTGCCTACCGCTTGACACTCTCCTAAGGCGGTCATAAAGCAGCGTCATATGAGGATCCCGCTTAGCGCGACGATGACGGCTGGCCAGTGTGGGAGCCCCGAGTGTCGCAAAGACTGTAACGCGTACCGCAGGCCGTCTTTGTCACGAGCAGACAACGCCGACCTCATCACCTGCGTCAAGATGAAGTCCGACCTTGCCCGGCGCCCGAGGTTCGGCCAATGACTTTCTAACCAGACTGAGCTTGTGCGCCAGTCGGGCTTTTTCGACACCGAGTCTCTGCTGTCCTGGACGACGTTGGTTAGTTCTGCTGGCACCCAAACAAACGAAACTGAGTCAGCGCGCATCAGTCTCGCGATGAAGTCCCAATCCTGATGCTTAGGCAAGTCGTCACGCCACAGGGTTTCGATTGCTAGTTTGCGTGACACAAGCAGTGTGCTCGTCTGCATCGCGTTACGCCCGTAACGCAGGGTACTTCTCGTAACGAGGTAGTCTTCTATCGGCGTGCCCTCTGTGTACGGCACTGCCGGCACCGACCGCGGTTGTTGCCCAGGTCGAATGAAACTCATCGCCGTGGCACTAACTACTCGATCGTCTACAGTCTGCGCGTCGCGGTGCACGAGTGACAATTGACGGTCCAACTTCAGGGGCTCCCACCAATCGTCGTCATCGAGGTATGCCACGTACGGCGTAGAGCAGGCGAGGGTTCCCAAGTTGCGGGCTCTACCGCCCCCGACCCGTCCAGGGGTGACCATGAGATCAACTGTCAGGTCGGCGAGAACGACCGACAGAACATGCTCCCGCTCCTCGGGCCGGTCGAGAACCACGATGACTCTCGGCGGGCCACCCCTTTGCTTGAGGACGCTCTCGACTGCACGACGAAGTTCTGGTCGACCGATAGTTGGGATAACACAGGTGACTTGATCAGACCGCTTCACTGGATATCCCTGCCATCGTTCTTAGTTATGTACTCACGCATACCCCCATTAGCCGGGAAACTCTTTGCTTCGGACTCGCGGAGTTCATCCCGCTGGGCATCCACAGAACGGCAGACAACACTATCGGCCTTGATGGTTGTGACCTGAGTATCCGTGCGAGTACAAGCCCTGCGGACTAGTACACCGAGCAACATGATTGGCTCTACGAGGTATCGGTAGGCGAGCCGCCTAGGTGACCGCGCTAAGCGGTACGCCCACTCTAGGCCAGTTCCACCCATCCACCGTGGCGCAAGTTTCTGCCGCCCAGAGTAGTAGTCGATACACCCGCCGACATTTGCGACCACTTTGTTCATCAACACACCGTCGAGACGATCTGCGATCCACTCCTCCTGCCGCGGCATGCCTAGACCTACTAGAATGAGATCTGCACTTTCAATATGTAATTCTAGATCTGATTCTCCGGGCAGGTTATCCTGCCTCTCAAACGAGAATCCGTCATATGCATACCAGGTTATGCTGGCGTGGTTGTGATTAAAGTACTCAGCTGCACGTCGACTCGATTCCGGATCCGCGCCGATCCCGATGATTGTCAATGGGATCTCACGCTCCAACAGGCGGTTCAGCCAATCAGTGGACCCCACTCTGAACCGGGAACGCGGAATTGTGCGTCTCTTGAGCGACCATGCCGCAAGTACAGGGAATCCGTCGATAATCCAGTAGTTCGCTCTCGCACAATTGTCCCTGAAGAGCGGGTTCGTATGCCACTCGTAGACCGCATGTAGGTTGAAGTTTCCTACCCAGCTTCCTGAACCGGAATCAACTGCGCTCACAATCACATCGACAACTTCGTCCGCTGTCATAGCCGTTACGGGTATGTCGATGAAAGGTACCTTTTCCGCGGCCTTAATACTCACTCTTTCGTTCCTAAGTGTGCATTCGGTTTACTCAAGGGCGATGTGCCGACGTGGTCGGGATCGTCAGTATGTTGAGATCGATATAGGAGGCCGGCCCCCATCATGAGGACTCCGGCAACGAGTGGTCCCGATATCGCCTCAGCAAACATAGCCGCCGACGACCATGCAGTGACTATGATGCCGACTGCTTTACCGCCGTCTGTCGCGGCGATGACAAGAACGATGCAGAACAGCAATATGCCAAAGAACCCTGTCTGATACGCCAGCACGCCCCATGCGCTCTCACTCCCTGTACCTAGCCAAGTCGACCATGGTTCGTTCGGGTCGCGCGAAAAGTTTCCGCCAGTCCCGACACCGTGCCCGATGACATCTTCCGTTGCTGCCCTGATGCCTGCCCACAATCCCGCAAAATGAAAGGTGGTGCTGTCGCCGCCGACTAGCGTTGTTGGCTCTAGCCAGACTGCGCGGGGTGTTGCAGGAACTCCGATGGCCAAGATGTAAGCCCAAACCGCGAGGAGGCTCGCCGCCCAGCCGAGTAGAATTCCGGCCAACGCGCTACGTGTGACACTGAATATAGCTCCGCTCATTGCTGCTATTGCAAGCATGAGAAATCCGCTTTTGGCGCCAGAGGCGACCAGTGCGAATAGACAAGGGCCTACCACGATCAGGAGCGAATACGGCCTATTACCTGATTGAACCCACGCCATCCGTGCCACTACCGCCACGATGATAGTTGCAGCGGCAACGTAACCCGCGTTAGTGGGTTCCACCATAAACCCGCCGATTCGCGGCAGTCTGACTCCAAATATCGCTGTGGCATCTGACAGTGAGTTTAGGGCGCCGTTTATATCGGTTCTGACGATCTGGCGCCATAGTCGAGTTCCGAACGCTAATTCGAGGACCACTCCGGTGGCCATTAGAATTCCGAGGACGGTCGTTACGCTTCGAAGAGTTTGAATTCGTGTAGGCCACGAGATTCTTGATGCCAAAGCAGCGAACGCCAACAGTCCAGCTATTGGGAGTAGGAAGTTGCGTAGGTATGGCAGCGTTGCACCCGTCACGCTGGTGGAGTGAGCCGCTACAACGACCCCATATAAGGCCGCAGCGGTCAGCAAAGGCTTTCTCGACGATACCCAAGTGAGCAACGTAGGCGCAGACGCAAGCACCGCCACCGCCAATGACAAGGTCTTCTGCTCGGTCGCTACGAACGGAATAAATGTCGAGTACGGCGATGCCCACAGCCCACAAAGGGAGTTTTGTGAAAGCGCGAGCACGGACCAAAACATGACAAAATGAGGAAAACCGTGTTTGACGATCATCACGGTTACCGAGCAGGTCACGAAAACCGAAGCCACATAGGCAGTAGGGGCGCCAACCAGGGACGGCCCGACTATTGGTATTCCGTAAAGGACAACAACGAGGCCGATCGACAGAAATCCGGTCAACAGCAGCGATCTCGCCAATGCAGGGTCACTCTCGGACAGAGCGACACGGTCTAGGCGAGCGTATTCTCTTGCGGTCACTCTAATCGTTCCTGACGCTCGGTGGGGTCGCCCATCGCCTGCCGAATCTATGCCTGTCCATCATCGACGAATTAGTGCACCGACGCCGCGTCAGCGGAGATAGCGCCACTGCGCAGTCTTCCAGCGGTCCTTATCAAGGCACGCACGTCCGTCGATCACAGTCCGGCGACTGACTACGCGGCCGAGATTCGACGGGTCGATCTCCCGGAACTCGGGCCATTCCGTGAGTACTAAAGTAATGTCAGCATCTTTGCATGCAACAAACGCATCGGTGGCGTAGTGCAGCGTCGGGAATACTCTCTTTGAGTTGTCGTTTGCCTTTGGGTCAAACACTGTCACCGCCGCTCCTTGCAGCTGGATCTGCCCTGCAACATTAAGCGCCGGCGAGTCCCTCACGTCGTCCGACTCCGGTTTGAATGCGGCGCCAAGCACCGCCACTCGCTTACCCAGGAGCGAGCCGCCGCATTCTTCTTTTGCGATATCGACGACTCGATTTCTCCGGCGCATGTTGACGTTGTCGACTTCCCTCAGGAAGGCAACCGCATCGGCAGCCCCAAGTTCGGCCGATCGGGCCATAAAAGCCCGGATGTCTTTCGGGAGGCATCCCCCACCGAACCCCAGTCCTGCGTTCAAGAACTTTCTTCCGATGCGGTCATCTTTGCCGATGGCGTCCGCAACGGCCACAATGTCCGCACCGGCTGCCTCACATACTTCAGCAATGGCGTTGATGAATGAGATTTTCGTAGCTAAGAATGAGTTCGCGGCGGCCTTTACAACTTCCGCGCTTGCTGGGTCCATGACGAGGATAGGAGTCCCGTCTTTGAGGATCTCAGCGTAGATCTCGCGCGCTACTGTCTCTGCAGTACCCGCAGCGTTACACCCAATAACTATTCGGTCGGGGCGAAGCGTGTCTGCAATGGCGTGGCCCTCGCGAAGGAATTCCGGGTTCCATGCAACTTCAACACTGATGTCTTCTTTTGTGAGGTCCTGAGCCCTCCCCGACAGCTCGTCGCACGTCCCAACTGGAACGGTGGACTTCCCCAGGATCAAGGCGTCTTTCGTGAGATGGGGCACAAGCGAGTCAATTACGCCATTGACGTACTTCAGATCAGCAGCGTATTCGCCCTTTTTTTGCGGTGTCCCGACTGCGATGAAAAATACTTCACCCCATTGGGCTGCTTCTTCATACGAATCGCTTATCTGGAGATTTCCAGACTCTAAGTGCTTCTTCAAAAGCTGGGGTAGGCCTGGCTCGTAGAACGGTATTTCACCCGCGGCGAGCTGGTTCATTTTCTCTACGTCAATTTCGACGCCGAGAACCTCGTGTCCCAGCTCAGCCATGCACGCGGCATGAGTCGCTCCGAGGTATCCGAGCCCTAGCACAACCATCCGCATCAGTATGCTCCGTCTTTCGCCACAACCGCCTTGACTGTTCGCCACAGAATGATGAAGTCCTGCATGATCGACCAGTTCTCGACATACGACAGGTCGAGTCGGACCGACTCTTCCCACGACAGATCTGATCTGCCAGAGACTTGCCAGAGTCCGGTGATCCCCGGCTTGACCAGCATCCGCCGCGCGACCCGGCCGTCGTACCGGGCGACCTCCTCCGGAAGCGGTGGGCGCGGGCCCACGAGACTCATTGATCCCCCCATCACGTTGAAGAGTTGAGGGAGCTCGTCGAGGCTGTATCGACGAATGAAGCGCCCGACTCGCGTGACCCGCGGGTCGCTACGCATCTTGAACAGGACACCTGCTCCTTCATTTCTGTCGACAAGATCGCTCTTGAGCGCGTCGGCATCCTGCACCATAGATCGAAACTTCCACATCTTGAATTGAGTATTGCTGACGCCGACCCGTGTCGCCCTGTAGAACACTGGACCCTTCGAGTCCACTTTGATCGCGATTGCAACGGCCAGGAGAACAGGTGAAATCACAATTAGGCCAGCGGCCGCTACCAGTTTGTCCAAGAGTGATTTCCTGAATCTATTCGCCCCCTCGTACCGCGGCTTGTCGATATGCAGTAGGGGCAAACCCGCGACAGGTCTCACCAACATCCGCGGACCCGCGACGTCCGTTACTCCCGGTGCAACCAGCATCTCGACGTACGCGTCCTGCAACTCCCACGACAGATCCTGCATCGCTCGATGTCCGATAGCCTCGGCAGACGTCACAGCTATCGCGGTGGCGCCCGAGCTGTAGACAGCGCGAGTGAGGTCACTGAAGTCGCCGAAGACCGGTATCTTCAGGTCGCCGATTTCGAGACTTGTTCGGTGGCCGGAGTCGCCTCGAGGAAGGCACGCCCCGATCACGCGAAATCCAAATGACGGTTCGGCTGTCAGACGTTCGATGAGCGGTGCTGCTGAGCTCTCGGTTCCTACTACTAGGAGCTGATCCAGATGGCGGCCCCTCTGCCGCTGCAGGCCTAGTCGCTGGCGCCAGCCCCACCTGGTGGCGAGTAGGCCAATAGTCCCCAGCGGGAAAGCGATAGCCAGAAACCCCCGGGCGATGTCGAGTTTCAACAGCAGATCGACAATTGCCAGCACTCCGAAGACCGCCAGACACGCCGTCGTGACGCGGCTGTATTCCTCCGAACCAGACCCGACAATCCGACGATCGTATGTCCCCGCAGCTCTGAGAGCAGCAATCCAAGCTGTGATTAGTGCTGCGGGAATCAGAATTGACGACAACCCGAACCGACCAGACGCCGGCGTCAAGCTCCCGGGACCGAACCTGAGGATCTGCGCAAACGCCACAGCAGCCAGAACTATGACGACGTCCGAGATAGCAAGTCGGCGGACGTACCGCAGCGTCCACGTCCGTGCAACTGCTTGACGCCGAGCTAGGGAGTACAACCGCCTGCTCCGCCCAGACAGCGGTCTCGCGGCACTCTCTTCCAACTGTCGGCCGGTACTCACACCGGCCCTCCCACCTGGTTACCCCGCCCCCCGACCTCTTGCCTGGTCATAGCGAGATGTCCTTTCAGACCTCTGAACTGTCCGCAGCTGCGGAAACGGTGACACACACCGACGGATGTGGAATATCAAAGCTACGATCTCCCAAATTAGGGGATTTCGTCGCGACACCCGATCATTGCGGTCTTATCCCTCAATGGATGCCCCGACACTAATGCAGCCCTTACCCCTTAGCAACAGATAGGATCATTAACAACCTTTATTAGGATCGCTAACTTAGTCTGGGTTGTTCGCTCCTCGTTTGACGCGTGTGGATGGGGACCCACTTCCCCAAAGAACGGGCCTCACCTGGACTTTCGTGGCTGACCTCCGGCCGCGACTCATCCTTCCGTCTACGCGGTGCGTAACTAGCCGGAAACGTTTGTAGCACAGCAGACCCCAAAAGTTTCACTCCGCGTGTTGCTGCCGACACCAAATAGGGCACGATTTGTTCGCGCTAATCGAGATTGCGTGCAGTTCGCTGCCATCAGCTCCGCTAAGGTGGTCAAGAGGGGCCTGTTATCCGGACCGTGAGTCGGGTGCGTCGGCCGCATGTTCGGTAGGTCACAGATGGACTTCGCTGTACCCCGCTAACGATCAGCTCACACTCGAGCACGGTTGCCGTCCAACATCCATTCGCCGACCTAGGCATACTGTCCTGATGCCCGACCCGTTCCACGCCCTGGTACTGATGAACCTTCTCTTCGTCGTGGGTGCGTGGTGCCTTGCCAAGCCGAGTTACGTCGCCGCCGCGGTTCTTGTGGCCAACAGTGTGGCGTGGGCGCTGTGGAATCAGCCGATCGAGGGTCGCGTGCTGGTCTCGTTCAGCATCGAGCACGGGATAACCGAGTCCGACATGTTGTCGGTGCTCGCTGTGGTGATCGCAACTATCACGGTCTACCGGTCGCGAGTCAGAAGCAGGCGGTCGGACGAAGAGGCGTTATCGTCAGCCGGCGATGGGCAGCTCAATCGGAGGTAGGGCACACCGGGGCGCAGCCCTCGACAGCGCTCAACCTGCAGGTGTCACTCCTTGATCCGATAGATCCGGAACTGCGGTTTGCCAGTCGGCGTCGTCACCGTCATGGCGACCGTCGCGATGCCGGCGCCGTCGTCCCAGAGCGTTGGATAGCGAACGTTGATGGCGTCGAGTGAGCCGAGGCCGGTCGGTCGCTGCGTGAGGATGTACTGCACGCCCTGCTCGGCGGGTGCGTTCAGCTTCGCGAAGAAGTCGAAGTCGCTGCGCACGACGAACTGTTCGGGGCGCTCGGACTCCAGCCAGACGCGCGAGACCCCGAAGGTGTCGACGAGAACGGAGCCCTCCGGCAGATTCTGACTGTCCAGCCAGGCGGCGACGTTGCCCGAGACCTCGCCGAACCAGTAGAACCAGAACTCCGACGGCGGGTGGCGATCAGGCCAGAACGCCGAGCGCAGGCCGTACTCCTCCTTGCCCAGCGCCGGGTTGAGCATCGACGACGCGGTCACCGGTAACGAGGTCGCCAGGACCAGCGCCATGAGTGTGGTGAGGGTGGTCCTTTCGACACACGACCTCCGCAAGC
Organism: Gordonia sp. NPDC057258; assembly: GCF_042668985.1. Taxonomy (NCBI): domain Bacteria; kingdom Bacillati; phylum Actinomycetota; class Actinomycetes; order Mycobacteriales; family Gordoniaceae; genus Gordonia; species Gordonia sp. NPDC057258. The sequence goes on along the minus strand of NZ_JBHUXZ010000050.1, from coordinate 16,117 downwards.
TCCGGTCGCTGCTCAAGGAGCGGCGGGTGGGCGCAGTGTGTAGGTCACCGGACCCTTCGTGGCTCGTCGCTAACGCTCCTCGCACCTCAGGGAGCAAAGGGAGCCCGGCGGCCTGCGCTCCTCGCACCTCAGGGAGCGGAAGAAGCCCGGCGGCTTGCGCTCCTCGCACCTCAGGGAGCAGACGGTGGGCGGGCCCGCACGCGACGAGGACCGCGACGACGATCAGCGGCGTAGACGCCAGGTAGAAGCGGAACCAGCCGAAGGTCGAGCCGAGGATCACCGCGGACATCTGGAACAGCAGAACCGAACCGAACACGACTGCCGGGACCGCGGCGTCGACCCTGCGCAACCGGACCGCGATCCAGGCCACGACCGGCAACACCGCGAACAGCAGCGGTTGCATGCCGAGCAGGTTCGCGACGATCACCTCCGCCAGCGGACCCGCTCCGACGTCCTCCGCCGAGACGATCCCCGCCGCTTCCACCTGCGCCGAGTTGCCGTACTGCGAGGAGAACTGGGAAAACGCATTCCCGTCGAGGAGCCAGCCGAGGCCCGCCCACACCACGAACGCGAACGCGGTGGGCATGGCCACGATGGTCGCGTCGTGCACGCCGAAGGGGGCTCCGGCCCGCCACCCCGCGCGTCCGGAGACTCCTTCGGGACGGTGCCGACGGGTCGACACCACGAACACCCCGACCGCCACACCCGCGGCCGCGGGTAGCGCCTCGTAGCGCGTCAGATACGCCAAAACCAGGGCGACGCCGGCGATGACCAGATCGAGCACACGTGATCGATTCACCCACAGCAGGATTCGACGGCAGGTCCACAGCAGGAAGAACAGGAACGGCGCCTCGCTCATCCCCATCCCCGCGTACAGGATGATCATCGGGTTCAGCGCGAACGCCGCGACCGCGATCCAGCGCAGCAGACGGCCGGCACCGTAATCGAGGGCGATACGCCGAACCTGCCACCCGGCACCGGCCATGAACACCGCGCTCATGACCGCACCGGCGAATCCGACGCGACGCAACTCGGGCCACTGGTTCAGCGGCCAGTGCGACGACAGTTCGACGAGCGGGATCTCGATCAGACTCGGCAACGGATTCCACACGAAGCCGATCGCGCCCAGATGCGGGTCCCGGCTCCAGATGGTGAACCCGGCGTTGCCCACGCGACTGCTCGCGTCAGGATTGATGTATCCGACAGCGAAATACAGGTACGCACCGACCGCCAGATACCCGGCGACCAGACCGGTGAACAGCGACATACCCCACCACTGCGTCGCGGTGAGCCGTCGACGGCCCTCACTCACCGGCGGCTGCACACCGGCCGCCGGTGCCGAGGCGTCGTCGTGAAGCTCGACGGTCATGTAGTCGAGCCGTCAGCGGGATCGCCCGAGCCGCCGAAGCGTCTGCGATACAACATGATCGCCACCGAAACGAGGACTGCGATTGCGACGACGGCGGCGCTGACACCCAGCCACACCACCCAACTGGTGCCGACCTGATCGACCTCGGCCTGCGGACCGTCGGCCCGCACGGTCATCAGCTCGGGCTGACCCGCGCGGCCGGCCACCAGGACGTCACCGCGGAGGTTCGCCAGATCTCCCTGCTGATCATCGAGATACGCGAACAGCGGGTCGACCAGATCCCACGACCCCGAGGTGCTCACCAACACCACCGTGCGCGAGTTCTGCGAGAACGCCTGGATGGTGCCCAGCCCGTCCGGGATCGCCAGCCTGATCTGCGCGGCCAGGTCGACGAGCGTGGACGAATCCTCGGTGTTGATCGGCGGATTCAGCGGGCGGGCGTTCGCCGCATCGGCCACCACGAGTGCGCCGGTATTGCTGGCGATCGCCTGATCCAGCGGCACCAGCACCGGCGACAGTGCGGTGGCCGAACTGCGCTGCACCGACGCGAGCAGTTCGGCGGCGGCGTCGAGCTGCGCCGGGTTGGTGTTGTCGAGCGCGACCTGGACGGTCGGCTGCCACCCGAGTGGCACCGACGAGAAACCGCCCATCCGAACGGGAGTCGTGCTCGACGACGCGGTCGACGACGGGTCGATCTGGAACGTCAGCGGCACACTGCGAGGCGAACAGGCGCCCGGGGCCGGCTCGTAGGAGACCCGGAATTCGAGCGGCTCGTTGGCTGCCACCTGCGCGGCGGGGATTGTGAACTTCGTGTCCAGCGATCCGGACGCGTTCAGCGCACTCGTGTGCAGGATCTCGCCGCGGGTGACGGCCATGACGTTCGCCCGCTCGTCGTCGCGGACCGGGGTGTAGCGCGCCTTCAGCGCGACGTCGACCGCACCGGGCCGACCGAGGGCGAGGATCGTCGGATCGAAACCCGGTACCAGCGAGGCGGTTCCGAGAGCCTCCACCGACAGCCGATCGGAGAACTCCCCGAAGGTCACCGAATCCGAACCCTGCACCTCGCGGTCTCCGACGGATTCGACCGCGGCGGAGTCTGTCTGGGCAAGGTCGGTCAGCCCGTCGCGAAAGAGCGCCACCTGATCGGGCAAGGAATCCTGATCACCGCTGATCACCAACACGGCCCCGGGAAGTCCCGCACGTTCCAGACGGACACTCCCCGCCCCACCCTCCTCGCGGATGACGACCGCCCGGTCCAGCGGACTGGCCGCGCGCGGCAACCGGGCATCGGCCGACTCCACCACGTCGATCGCAACACGTTGCGGACGATAGTGATTCGCGATGGCGGCGACGACGCCGAGCGTGGTCTGCGCGGCCGCGGCACTCGGGTCCTCCGGGGTGTACACGGTCACCCGGTTGACCACGGTCCCGAACGCATCCTGAATGGTGGCGGGCACCGTCACGGCGCCCCGGAAGGCGACGTTCAGGCTGGTCAGCGCGACCTCCGGCACCGGTCCGCACACCGAATCGTCGGTCCCGTTGCGCAGCGTCAGTCGCAGATCCGCACGGCCGTTGTCGCCCACGGGCACTGCGGTCAGCGGAACGGAAAACGCGGTGCTGAGCTGCCGCGGACCGAACCTCGGTACGACGACGGTACCGATGATCGTGCCGTCGGTGCGGGCGACCTGGATGAAGGCGTCGGTCACGTTGGTCGCCGACGCAACCACACCGGTCAGCGTGGTCGGTGACATCCCCTGCGGCACCGGGATGCTCACTCCGACCGGAACGTCGGCGCCGTCGATCGTGACCGAGGTGCCCATTCCCAGTTGCCGCCAGTTGAGCGTCGTCGTGCCGTCTCCCGGCGCCGCCGCGGCCGGAGCCACCGCTCCCATGCCGACGATCAGCGCCGCCAGGACCGCTCCCAGGAGGCGTCGCAGGCGGACAGGACTGTTGCTAGACATTCTCAGGACCTTTCGGCGGTCGGGACACACCGGGCATGGCCGAGAGTCCGTGCACGGTCTTCTCCCAGTAGGAGGGCTTGTAGATGAGCTGCGCCATGCTCTTGATCGCAGCCATGGACTGAAGGAACCAGTACCCGGGCACGAGCAGCGCGGCACCGAGTAAGTAGGGCTTGCCGAGGGTGCGGGTCGACACGACGCCCAGCATGATGGTGGCCAGGTTCCCGACGGTGAACATCAGGACACACAGGTAGTAGATGGGACCCGGAAACAGGGAATGCATGAAATCGGGTTTCCCGGCGAACCACACCAGCAGCAGCGTCCAGAACAGCAGGTTGAGGGTGTTGGCGATCGGCATGCCCGCGGTCAGGTTCGAGATACGCAGCGCCGGAACGAGTCCGAGTTCACGGACCATGTCGACCGGGTGGCGGGTGTGCACCAGGAAGGTCTGAAGATAACCCTTGTACCAGCGCGAGCGCTGCCGCACCCAGTTCACCACGTCGGCGTTCGCCTCTTCGCCGGTGAGTGAGTCCAGGACGACCGTGCGATATCCGTAGCGCGCCAGCCGGATTCCGAGATCGGCGTCCTCGGTGACGTTGTAGGCATCCCATCCGCCGACCTCCCGCAGCACGTCGGTGCGGATGTGGTTCGACGTCCCGCCGAGGGGGATCACACACTTCGACGCACTCAATGCGGGGAGCGTGTAGGAGAACCACTGGTCGTATTCGATGGCGAACCATCGGGTCAGCAGGTTCTCGCGCTCGTTGTAGTACCCGAGCCGGGCCTGCACCGAGCCGACCTCGGGCGGACTCGCGGCGAAGACGGCTGCCGCTCTGCGCAATTGCAGCGGATCCGGGATGTCTTCAGCGTCGTAGATGGTGACGATGTCGCTGCGTTCCGATGGCAGATCCATGGCGACGTTGCACGCCTTGGGTTTGGTCCGCGGTTCGCTCGGCGGGACCAGCACCGGGGTGATCCCGTCGAGGTCGGCGTGTTCGACGGCGGCTCGGGTCTCGTGGTCGTCGGCCTCGAGGACCAACAGGATGTCGAGTTTGTCTGCGGGATAATCGATCTTGCCGACACCGGCGACCAGGTTGGCGACGATCTCGGGTTCCCCGTAGACCGGCAGCAACACGGTGTAGACCGGCAGGTCGGCGTCGGGAATCGCGCGTGCGTCGTCGTCGGACACCCGCAGCACTCCCCTGCCGGTCATGCCGCGGGTGACGAGCACGAACTTGTCGACGCTCGAGACCAGGAAGTACAGAGCGCAGATGCTCAAGATGACCGCGAGTGAGACCCGCCAGGTCAGGAGGAACGCTGCCGCGGTCACGATCGCGAGCACGACGAGGCCGAGACGCTGCCTGCGGCTCAACGGATGTTGTGCCGACAGGGTGGAGACATGCCGCGCGTCCATAACCCGTCCCGCGTCGGGGGCGGTCACCGAGCTGGTCGTTCGACGGCGTCGATCATCGACCACGCGAGATCGGTCAGCGCGACATCGAGGTCGGAGTCGTCGACGGGGTCCGGGGTGTCGTCGCCACCGCGGATGAGCCAACTGATGGGTTCGGCGACGGTGGTGGCATAACTGGGCGGCTTCGGCTCGGCGACGTTCGACGATCCCGGCTGATCACGCGCGGCCATCAGGTAGACGGCGATGTAGCGCTCACCGGCTGGCGTGGGAACTCGCCAACCCCAGAATCGACCGGTCCACAGTGTTTGATCCGAGGTGCGGACCGACTCCAGGGTGTTGGCGATGCTGCCGAGCCGGGTGTGTCGGCCGTCCGAAGAGGCGGGAGTCGAGTGGATCGTCGCCGGCGGCACCGTCTCGTACCAGAGACCACGGCGGTAACTGGAGAAGCGGCCCAGATCCGCGGTGGAGAACACGTCGAGATAGGCGGTGGACAGCGGCCTGTTCTCCGGACCGGTCTGCCCCGTCGTGACGCGGTACCGACGCACGTCACCGTCGGACCCCATGACCCGCGGACCCCAGTCGAACACCTCGGGCTCGGTGATCCCGATACCCAGCGTCCGCAACTGCTCGAGCCACTCCTCGCCGATGGGCGGTGACACAACGGGTTTCGGCGACTCCGGTGCGAACGGAGTCACCGCCAGGATCACCAGTGCCACCAACCAGGCCGACGCCAGGGTGGCGATGGACTGCTTGGGCAGACCGGCGCGTGCCGAGCCCGTTCTCCCGAACCGAAGTCGTGCGACGATCGCGATCGCGGTCACCGCGCCAGCGGGAACCGTGTAGGCCAGGAGCGGGATGTCGTGGAGTACCGCAACCAGCACCGCGCCGCCGACGCCGGACAGCGCCGCGGTGGCGAGGGCGACCCGCGGGTGCCGACGCAGCGACATGTACGTCACGACGAGGGCAATCGCCACGGACAACGCGCCGAAGGCGACGGTCGTGCCGCCGAGCACCTGCCCCATGAGCAGGTAGTTCGGCGGGAAGCAGGTCAGGAGGAACAACCAGATGAGGTAGTCGCGGACGACGCGTCGGATCCCGAAGACCACGATCGACGCCGCGAATACCCAGATGAGAAGCGGGATCAGATCGGCGTGCCAGAACGCCGCGACGGCCGGAATCCGCGGGATGACCAGGGCAGCGGTCAGTCCGAGCGCGCCGCCCACGACGACGACCAGAATGCGGTCGAACTCGCCGTCACCGATCTCACGCCCCCGCGACGAGACGTCGAGCCCGAAGGCGATCATCAGACACCACAGGGGTACGAACAGCAGATACGCCGTCGGCGACCCCTGGCGGAGCGCGTCGAACTCGGCAGCGATGGCCGGCGCGAACGCCAGCATGCCCGCACCGATCGTCGACGCATACCGGGCGCCCATCGACATCTCACGCGGCGCGGTCAGCGTCGCTCGCCATGTGCGACGAGCCGCGCCTTGTGCCGGCGCCGAAGCCGCGTCGGCGTCGACGTCCGCAGATGGCGGCGACGCGGGCACGACTGAATCGAGAACAGTCATCGAGATCCTCCCCAGGTCGGCGCCTGAGCAGTGGGCTCCAACGCCAGACGCGGCTCCGGTGCCAACCCTGCGGGCCTCCCCTGGCGACCGAATCGCGAACTGAACAGAGCGTAACGCTAAAAAGAAAGTTGATGGAGCAAATCTACCGCACCGACTACGTGAGCAACGGCCGTGCCGGTGCAGGATGAGGGCTCGACGCGCGGTCCAGATGACTCACGTTTTCAGTTGTGCTACAGCTTATTTGAGCAATGTATCGCGTCGTGCGGGATCGCCGACTGGGCCGCGGCCTGGTCTGGAGTCACGCGACTTACGGCACGGATTTGTAGTTGATGTCACACCTGGAAAAGTGGGTCACCTGACCGTGTCGCAACGCTAAAGATGCTGCGCTGCAGCTATTCATAAACGTTTCGTGTGGTTCGGCAACAATGTCGAGACGTTGGGGCGGTAGGGCCACTGCGGAACATCATAGACAAGCATTACTTGTCAGTCAGCAGTCTCGGCGGGATCGTCGTGAGTCCATTCGCGAGACCACGTAGACGTCACGCGGTGCTACTGCGTCGACTTCTGGTCGTTTGACAACGGCGGTGTTGGCGCTCTGCGTCCTCGCGACCGGACCAGCAGACCTCGGCCACTTACACGCGGTGACAGTGACCATTCGGCACATCCACCGCCATCGGCTGCACCCTCCGCGTCGGGCCACCTCTGTGGCGCGGAGTGCGTCGGACCGCTCGTCGGCCTCGGCGAGGGGACGATCCCCTGGCGGCGGCCTGGCCGTTGCGCACGTCGAACCAGAGGATCCGTCAAGCGCGGTCGACCTGACGGTCGGCATCACCGACAACGGGGACGACTGGCAGCGCCCGGTACGGCACGGCGCCGCTTACACCACCGACCGCAGGCGGTCGGCGTGGCGGGCTTCGGCGGACCCGCTGAGCGCAAGGAGGTCTACGCGCCACTCGCGCAGGTGTCGCCGAACTTCGACCTGCCGGCCACCGCCGATCTCTGTGGGGATGACGAGCACCGAGTGGGCGTTCGTCTGCATCACGAAGGCCGCTACCTGACCGCCCGTGGGGCTCGTGGTCATGGCGCGAATCACCAATTCTGGGCGCGAACTCGAAACGGGTGTGACTGGAGTCAATTACTGACAACAGTTACCGCGCAGTCGACGAAAAACGGTGCACAGTCGATGAATTCGCTGTTCCCGGCTTGTGGAAACTCCTCGAAATCGAACGAATGTTCCTGTACCTTGGAGTCATGCCAGAGCTCGCCACTCTTCTCGATCAGCTCATCGAGACCACCCCACCCGCCGACGACCCCACGGGCCGATCAACATTCGACGCGCTCGAGACGCTGCGCTTGATCCGCAACACCGTCGACCACCAGATCGTCACCCACACGGCACAACTCGACGAACTCGGCGTCGCCCAGAAAGCCGGCAGCACCACCAAGAAGTTGCTGATCGAGTCAGGCCATGCACCGGCTGCTACTCAACGCACCATGCGAAGTGTCGACGCTCTGCCTACGTTGCCGGCCCTGGCGCGTCATGCCGCCGACGGGCGACTGTCCAGCGAAGTAGTCGACGCCATCGTCCGCGGCGTCAACCAGATCGAGAAGTGCTGCGCCGACGGCATTTCCGATGATGGGCGATCAAGGTACGAGATCGACCTCATCGCCCAAGCGCTCTCAGGCGCGACACCGACGCAAGTGCTCAAACACGCTCGCGCGATCGCCAACAGCCTTGCCGACGCCTCCGACAAGGGCATCCCCGTAGCTGACGACCCATCGCTGAACTCGGTCAACGCCCACACCACCGACGACGGCCGCGTCGAAGTCCGCGCCGACCTCACCCAGGTCGTCGGCGAGAAGCTCCTCGCGATGATCGACGAACGCGCCTGCCCACGACCCGAACCCGACGGAGCGGAGGATCGACGCACCGCTGAGCAGCGCCGTGCCGATGCGTTCGAGCTGATTCTCGACCAAGCAGCGGTAGGCGCGACTATCGACAGCGTCGGAAGTCCACGCACCCAGTTGATGCTGACGATCCCCGCGACCGGAGACCCGGCCACGCTGCCGTGGACCGGATCGGTCAGCCAAGCGACCGCAAGACAGGCGTCGTGCGACGGCTCGCTCACGGAGATCATCCTCGACAGTGAGGGGGTACCACTGCAGATGGGCCACACCCATCGGCTGTATCCGGCACACCTCCGCAAAGCGATCATCATCCGCGACGCCTGCTGCATCAAATGCGGTGCGCCGCCCTCTCATACACAGGTGCATCACATCAAGTCGTGGGCCGACGGCGGACCCACTGACCTCGACAACGGCTGCCTACTGTGCCAGCGCTGCCACACCCAGGTCCACCACCACGGCTGGGACATCGTAATGGGCTTCGACCGACACCCCTGGCTCGTCCCACCCGCCAGTATCGACACGCAGCGCCGACCCCTACCCGCCTACAACCGACGCACCATGCGACTCGACGACGCCGCCTGACCGACGTCCCACAACAGTTCTCGCGTAGCACCTTCCGCACCCGGGCCACACCCGGGACCGCATCCGTCCCTTGACAACTCCACAGTGTGAACGGCGGCTCTGTCAGTGCGCCGCCACTGACGACCGATCCCGAGGCACCACGGCGTCGAGTGCCTCGGCAAACGGTGGGATGAAGTAGCGCGCGCCGAGGACGCAGCAGGCGTGCCCGCCGTCGACCTCGAAACGCTGTGCGCCGGGGATGCCGTCGATCAGCAGCTGCTGCCGTTCGGGCTCGACGACTCGGTCGCGGATGGAGACGACGACGGCGGTCGGGACGTCGACCTCGTGGAGCCATCCGCGAGAGTCGAACTCTCCCAGCCCATTTCCAAAGTCGCCGAGGTGGACCAGCGGCGTCGAGAGGAACTGCCGGAGCGCCCAGATGGTGGTGTGGGCCGCTTTGTCGAGGCTCTTGTCGGACACCCGCGGCAGGATGCGGTAGACGGGGCGGAGAATGCGTCCCACGCGTTCGGACGACGCGCGGTGCCGGGGATCGTGCGTACTGAAGTACGGACCGGTCGAACAGAGCACCAGTCCGGCGACGCGTGCCGGATGGCGTCGCCACACCAGCTGGGCGATGCCGCCGCCCATCGAGAACCCGGCGACCGTGAACCGGTCGATACCCAGGACGTCGGCGAGGGCGACGACGTCGTCGGCGCAGTCACGGAGGTCGAAGGTGTCGGACTCGATGCCGCGGCCGTGCCAGCGCGCGTCCAGGGTGATGACGCGATAGCGGTCGTTGATCGCCGGGATCGTCGGGTACCAGCAGAGCAACCCGGTGGTGAGCACCGAATGCAGGAGGAAGACGGCGGGCGCATCGCGCGGGCCCGAGTCGGTGACGAACGCCCGCCCGCGCCCCGGGAGGTCGACCATCCGGCCCTCCGGGATGTCCCGGGCCGGGTACGGGGTGAACACGTGGCGGATGGCGCGCGCGGTGCCGTGAACGAACTCGGGGATCACGCCACCAACGGTACGTGAGATGCTGATCACATGATCGACATCGCCCGTCCGAAAATCGAGGGGTCGATCGCCGTCGCCGACGGTGATCGTCGGATCGGATTCGCCGAGTACGGATCGGCCACCGGACGGGCAATCGTCTGGTTACACGGCACCCCCGGCGCGCGGCGCCAGATCCCCGTCGAAGCTCGTGCGTACGCGCTCGAACGCGGAATCCGCCTCATCGGGCTCGATCGGCCGGGCGTGGGGTCGTCGAGCCCGCATCGGTACGACAACGTCGCCGCCTTCGCACCCGACCTCGCCGAGGTCCTCGAGGCCCTGGGCATCGACGACTTCGCGATCATCGGGCTGTCGGGCGGCGGGCCGTACGCACTCGGGGTCGCCCATGCCATGCCCGACCGGGTGACGGCGGCGGGCATCCTCGGCGGTGTCGCGCCGACGGTCGGACCGACCGCATCGAGGGCGGGGCCATGCGACTCGGCACGCTGCTCGCACCGCTCGTCAGCGTGGCCGGCGCGCCGATCGGCCAGGTGCTCAGCGTCGCCCTCGGCTTCGCCCGGCCGATCGCCGAACCCGCGATCTCCATCTACGGTCGACTGTCCCCGCAGGCGGACCGAGAACTGTTGGCGCGCCCCGAATTCCGGGCCATGTTCCTCGACGACCTGCTCCACGGCGGAAGCCGGCGCATGAACGCGCCATTCGCCGACGTCGTCGTGTTCGCGCGGGACTGGGGCTTCCGCGTCGTTGACGTCACGGTGCCCGTGCGCTGGTGGCACGGCGACGCCGACCACATCATCCCGTACGCCCACGGCGAGCACATGGTGTCGCTACTCCCCGACGCAAAGCTCTTCGAGATGCCCGGCGAGAGTCACCTCAGCACCCTGCACATGTCGACCGACATCATCGACGAACTCCTCGCGCTGTGGGACCAATCGCGGCCGCCGATGGGCGAGTGATCCGCGGGTAGCGCAGGGTCGATTTACCCCCCGCTGGTCGAGCAGCGTCGAACGAGCGCAGCGAGGACGCCGCGCCCGTCGAGACCACCTGGTGACCGCGGCAAGTGGCTTCGACACGGCGCCTCGCTGCGCTCGGAGCCGGCTCAACCAGCGGGTAAGGGGGACTTCGACAAGCTCAGCCGGCGGAAGGGATGGCTCAGCCGGCGGAAGGGATGGCTCAGCCGGCGGAAGGGGTGGCTCAACCGACTCAGAGCGGCGGGGTCGCCGACAGCCCGGCCGCGAGGCCCAGCGCCACGGCCATGATCGCCAGCTCGACGACGGCTGCGCGCACGGAGGCGGGCTCGCTGCTGCGATGCCGCTGCACGGCCGGTAGCCACCGCCGGCGGTGCCAGACGGCGAGACCCACGAGGATCGCGAGGACTGCGGCCTTGGCGAGCAGGATTCGGCCGTAACCGCTGCTCACCAGGTTCGCCGGACCGTCGACCTCGACCAGGCCGGAAATCAGGCCGGTCAACGTGAGGACCCCGACGGCCCAGGGTGCGCGGCCGGAGAAGACCGGCAGACTGCGCGCCCACCCCGACCGGCCGCGCACCGAGAGCAGCATCGCCGCCAACAGTCCGCACCACCAGGCCGCGGCCAGCGCGTGGGCACCGATGAGGAACGGCCCCCACGAGTTGTTGCCGGCGTGCCCGGCGATCGAGGTGGCCAGCACCCCGATCGCCGCGAGCGCTCCGACCACGAGCACAGGGATCTCGATCCCCGTCAGCAGGTCCAGCACCACCCACGCGAGGATCAGGACCCCGGCCACCAGCGCCACCATCTCGGGCGCACCCGACAACAGCACGTCGCCGAAGTCGCCGGCCTTGACGTCGAGCACCTCGACACCCGCCCGATCGGCCGTCCGCACCCAGGCGCTGACCAGCACGGCCAATACCCACACCCCGGCCAGCAGGCCGATCACCCGGGTCGAAGGCTCGGCGTCGACCGTCGGGAGCGCCCCCAGACCGAGCAGCGTCACGGAGACACCGAGCGCGAGGGTCGTGGGCACGGCGACCAGATCCGGACCGTCGGGACGGGCGAGCAACCAGCTCACCACGAGACCGCCGGCCAGGGTCATCGCGAGGATCAACCCGTTGCGGACGGTCATCTGGTGTCAGCTCTGCGTCGAGGGTCGCCGGCTCAGCCAGAACACGACGCCGAGTCCGACGATCAGGACGACGGCGGCGCCGGCGATGAACCACCACACCGGGATTCCCTCGTCCGACGACGCATCGACCGCTTCGATCGCCGGGCCGGGTTCACCGTTGCCGGCGACCGCGAGCTCGAACGTGCGCTGTCCGCTGATGACGTGCCCATCGGCCGAGGTCACCCGGTAGTTGACGACGTACTCACCGGCCGGACCGAGTTCGCGCACCCCGACACGCAGGTTGGGGCCGTCGACCGTCGGGTCGCCGTTCTGCCAGTAGTGGTCGTCGGGTCCGACGACGTTGAGCACCGCGTACGACGACTGGATCGGCTCGTTGAAGGTCAGCGTCACGGTCTGCGGACCGGTCTGCAGCGTCGCCCCCTCGGCGGGGTCGGAGGACACCAGCCGCGAGTGCGCCGACGCCGGGGCCGCCGCCCACGTTCCGACGAGCCCGAGACACAGCAGCGTCGCGAGGACCAGGACGACGCGTCGAACCGGCGCGCGACGGTCAGGCATCGCCGCCGCCACGACCATTGCGACGCAGGGCTGTCAGCGCCGCGACGCCGATGACCGCGCCGAGAGTGCCGACCACCAGGCCGATCCCGCCGAGCCAGCGCGCGGCGGAGTCCTCAGACGATGCCGACGACTCGGAGGTGTCCGAAGCGTCGGCGGTGCCCGTCGTCGAGGCGGCGTGCGAGCCGCCGTGATGCCCGTCGCCCGTGGCCGGGGGCAGGGTCAGCGTCGGTGCGGGCAGCTCGGGCTCGGAGCCGTCGTCGGGCGTCGGCTGACTCCAGTCGGCGGTCTCACCGTCGGCGTAGGTCTGCAGCGCGGGGAGTTCGACGGTCTCCTGCTCGGGGAACGGTCCGCCGGAGAACCGGAACTGGCCGAACTGCCCGACCGGCACCCCCGGCGACCCCGGGTCGGCGGTCCAGGTGATCTCTATGACCTTGTCGTCCTTCTTGGTGACGACGGACTTCCAGCCGGGCATCACCTCCGGGCGGGCCGAGGTCAGCCCGGGCAGCGTCACCCGCAGCGCGGTCGTGGCGGCGGCGTCGGACTCGTTGGGGACGACGAAGGTGACGACGCCGTACCCGCCCTGGGTGACCGTCGGCGCGTTGGCGGTGACGTGCGCCGACGCGGCACCCGCACCCGCGAAGGAGGCGAGGCCGACGAGGGCGACGGCGGCGGCGGGCGCGGTGATGCGGCGGGCGATCGTCGCCCGCGGGGAACTGAGCTTCATGGATTGTGTCTTTCGATGGTGTCGGGACCGGTCCTCGTGGACGCGTGCATCGACCCCACACCGTTCTGGTCTGGGGCCCGGGCGGCGTCAGGAGGCGGCCGGTGGTCCGCGAACGCCGGTGCCGCACAACGCAGGTGCGGCCGGAACACAAGGCGGCGTCCAGAACACCGGAGCGGCCGGATGTGCTGCGACGGCGACCGGTGGCACCAGCGATCGGATCACCGAGCCGATCGACGCCAGGAGATGGGCACCGGCGACGATTCCGACCGCGCTGAGCGGGATCGCCACCATGTGAGTGAGGAGCATCGGCAGCGTCGACGCGTCGTGGGCTGCGTGCCCCGCGTCGAGCCCGAGAGCCCAGTGACTCGCCGCCTGGGCAGCGGACAGGACCAGCGTGGTCGACGCCGCCGCCGTCGTGAGCCGGCCCCGGCGCGGCGCGAGCAGCATCGCCGCGACCACGCCGATCGCGGCGCTCAGCAGGACGCCCGACGAACTCGGCATCGCCCCGCTCGCCGCACCGTGCGCGGCGACCGCGACCGCGGGAACCACACCGGCCGCGGCGACGCGCGCGAACGCGTCGGACGGTCGGGCGGTGCGGGACATGGGGCTCATAGTAGTTGCGCGGACTGGGCCAACCCCGACCCCGGTGTCGTCGGGCGGTGACAGAATCGACCCCATGTCGGATGCAACCCTCGGTGTGGAGGTTCGTGAACTGTCGTCGCCCGACGAGCTCGAGGACCTGCTGCGGATCTTCGACGACGTGTGGCGGCCCGATCCGACGAACCGGCCCGTGGGGACCGACATGCTGCGGGCGCTCAGTCACGCCGGCAACTATGTGGCCGGCGCCTTCATCGGCGACCACCTCGCCGGCGGCAGCGTGGCGTTCTTCGGTGCGCCTGTCGGCGAGACCCTGCACAGCCACATCACCGGGGTCACCCGCCGCGGCCGCGGCCATCAGGTGGGTCATGCGCTGAAGATGCACCAGCGTCGCTGGGCGTTGGAACGCGGACTGTCGACGATCACCTGGACCTTCGATCCCCTGGTCGCCCGGAACGCCTACTTCAACCTCGCGAAGCTCGGTGCGACGCCCGTGCACTACTACGAGGATTTCTACGGCGAACTCGGTGACGAGCTGGGCGGCGACGCCGACTCCGACCGGGTGTTGGTGGCGTGGGACCTGAAGTCCGCCGCGCCGTCGGTGCCGGACGGGTCGTCGAGGTCGGAGGGGTCGGTGGAGTCGGTGGACGAGGCGCTCGCCGGTGGGGCCGTGTCGGTCATCGACGTCGACCGGCCATCCCATCCCGTCGCGCACCACGAGCGCATCACACCGGATGCCGGCGCCGTCGTCGAGGTTCCGCGTGACGTCGAGTCGATGCGGGTCAGCGCGCCGCTCGACGCCGCCCGGTGGCGGATCGCGCTGCGAGATGCGTTGTCGCCGTTGCTCGTCGAGGGAGACGCGCGTCGGGCGGTCCGGTTCCTGCGGTCGGGACACTATGTGTTCGGACCGGCCGGTTCGGGGGCGCGGTGACGGAAGTGGCGCGTCCGCTGGAGCTGGCCCCGGCAGACTGGCACGGATATCCGCACACGCTCGCCGACGTGTTGCCGGCGGTGGCGGGTGCACTCGGGGTCGCGTCCGAGGGTGCGGGACCCGTTGTTCCGCCCAGCGACTCGGTGGTGCTGCTGCTCATCGACGGCCTGGGCGCGACCCTGCTGGACGACTACGCCGAGGATGCCCCGACGCTCAGGGAACTGACCTCGACGACGCTGCGTGCCGGGTTTCCGGCGACCACCGCGACCAGCATCCTGAGCCTGACGGGCGGGACGTCGTGCGGAGTGCACGGGATCATCGGGTACAGCTTCCGCCCGGGTGACGAATGCCGGACCCGCGGGTCACGACGAGTGCTCAACTCGCTGCGCTGGACGCTAGACGACGCCTCCGGACCGTCGGCCTTGATGACCTATCCCCCGGCCCTCGTACGCACCGAGCGTGGGAGTCTCGAAGAGCTTGCCGCAGAGGGTGTCCGGGTCACCTATGTGATGCCCGGCGAGTTCCGCGGAACCGGCCTGACGATGGCGGCCTTCCGCGCGTCGGGACAGTTCCTGCCAGCCGTGACGCCCGACGGCATCCGCGACGCCGTGCTGACCACCCTGCGGCGTCGGAGTCGGCATCGGCGTTTCGTGTATGCCTACTACAGCGAACTCGACATGGCGGGCCACATCCACGGCCCGGGGTCGGCGGAGTGGCTGGAGAAGTTGCGCATCGTCGAACGGCTGGTCGCCGACCTTGCCTCCGAACTGGGCGATGGCACAACACTTCTCGTCACCGGTGACCACGGGATGATCACCGCCGACCGGGCGATCGACATCGACACCGCCCCCGCCCTGCTCGACGGAGTCGACGCGGTGGCCGGCGAGGCGCGGGTCCGGCACGTCTATGCGACACCGGGATCGGCCGACGACGTGCTGAGCGGTTGGGCGTCGTATCTCGGCGACGCCGCGCACGTGGTCTCGCGCGAGCAGACCATCGACGAAGAGTGGTTCGGACCGATCGTCAGTGACGCTGTGGCACAACGCATCGGCGACGTCGTCGCCGTGGCCCGCGGCGCCACCACCCTCACCCGCAGCAAGCGCGAGACGATGGAGTCGATGATGCTCGGCCACCACGGCGCCTGGACCACCGCCGAGCAACTCGTTCCGCTCATCGTGGCCCAACCTGCTCCCTGATCCGAAAGAACGACCTGCCCCCGCTCCTCAGCTCAGGGAGCGCCCGGAGCTTGCGGACGGCGCGGCCAACCACCGCTCCCTGAGGAGCGCCCGGAGCTTGCGGACGGCGCGGCCAACCACCGCTCCCTGAGCCTGGATATTTCACGGAGTTTGCTGGTGTTCGGCGTGTGATACGCGAAAGTGCCTGTCTGCCTTGTGATTATTGATTCACCACAAACA
>NZ_JBHUXZ010000049.1:0-32196 GCF_042668985.1 Gordonia sp. NPDC057258 | reverse complement strand
GGTGTTGGGGGTGTGCGGCGTGTGGTGGTGGATTGTGGTGAGGGGGTGGGTGTTTCGGTTGATGGTGTGGTGGTTGGTGAGGGGTTGGGTGTGGGATTGTTGGGTGAGGTGGTGTCGGGTGTGGGGGAGGTGCCGGGTGGTGCGGGTGTGTACACGTTGTTCACGTCTGGGTCGACGGGTCGGCCGAAGGGTGTGACGGTGTCGCAGGCTGCGGTGGTGAATCGGTTGGGGTGGATGCAGTCGTTGTTCGGGTTGCAGGGGCGGGATGTGGTGTTGTGGAAGACGCCGGTGTCGTTTGATGTGTCGGTGTGGGAGTTGTTCTGGCCGTTGATGGTTGGTGCTTCGGTGGTGGTGGCGGAGCCGGGTGGTCATCGGGATCCGTGGTATGTGGCGTCGGTGGTGGAGCGGTTCGGGGTGTCGGTGTGTCATTTTGTGCCGTCGATGTTGTCGGTGTTTGTGGATGCTCTCGGGGAGTCGGTGCCGCAGGAGTCGGTGCTGCGGGGTTCGGGCCGGGTGAGTTCGGGCGGGTTGGGTTCGGGGTTGGGGTCGTTGCGTCAGGTGTTTTGTTCGGGTGAGGCGTTGGGTGTGGGTGCGGTGGAGGGGTTGCGGGGGTTGGTGCCGGGGGTGCGGGTGGTGAATTTGTATGGGCCGACGGAGGCGGCGGTGGATGTGACGTCGTATGTGGTGTCGGGTGGTGAGGTGGTGGTGCCGATTGGTCGGGCGGTGCCGAATGTGTCGGTGTGGGTGTTGGATTCGCGGTTGCGTCCGGTGCCCGTGGGTGTGGTGGGTGAGTTGTATCTGGGTGGTGTGCAGGTGGCGCGGGGGTATGCGTCGCGGGCGGGGTTGACTGCGGAGCGGTTTGTGGCGGATCCGTTTGGTGGGGTGGGTGTGCGGTTGTATCGGACGGGTGATCGGGTGCGGTGGAGTGGTGTGGGTGAGTTGGAGTATGTGGGTCGTGTTGATTTTCAGGTGAAGTTGCGGGGGCAGCGGATCGAGTTGGGGGAGATCGAAACCGTCCTCGGCACCACGCCGGGTGTCGCCCAGGTGGTGGTCTCTGTCATGGGACTCGCTGCGGGAGAACATCTCGTGGCTCACGTCACCGGAGCGGATGTCGACGTCGAGCATCTGCGCGCGACGGCCGAGCAACTACCCGTGTACATGCGCCCCACGTCCTGGGTCGTCCTGGACACGTTGCCGTTGAACACCGCGGGCAAGGTGGACCGCAAGGCGCTGCCCGCACCGGACTTCGTCGCCGCCGAACGCGTGCTCCCCGAGACCGACGCCGAAGTCGCGATCGCCGGTGTCTTCGCCGACGTGCTCGGGCTGTCGGCCGCGGACTCGGTGTCGGTGACCGACAGCTTCTTCGACCTCGGCGGCAACTCACTGGCCGCGACCCGACTCGCGGCCCGCGTCTCCCGGATGCTCGGCGTCCCGGTACGGGTGCGAGACGTCTTCGACGCCCCGACGGTCCGGGATCTCGCGCGTCGAATCCAGGCGGCAGACATCGCCGGGGCCGGAACCGCTGTCGCGGATCGATCGACTGCACCGGCCCGGCCGTCGAACTTGCCTCTCTCGAGCGCCCAGCGCCGCATGTGGTTCATCAACCAGTACGAGCCGGCGGTGGCGTCGTACATCATCCCGTTCGCCTTCCGAATCCGCGGCACGGTCGAAGTCGAACATCTCCGTCGAGCGCTTGCGGACGTGGTCGCGCGTCACGAGGTTCTCCGGACCACCTACCCGGTGTCCCGCGACGGACGCCCCGAGCAACGAATTCACGACGTCGGTCCGGAGAATCCCGGATTCGACTGGGCGGTGGCTGATTCCGAGTCCGAAGCGTTGGCCGTCGCCGCCGAGCCATATGACCTGACCAGTGACCTGCCCGTGCGCGCCCGTGTGTTCGTCGATCCCGGTACGAGTGCGCTGCTGGCCGTCAGCATCCATCACATCGCCGCCGACGGCGAGTCGGGCCGGGCGCTGTCGCGCGATCTGCTCACCGCGTACTCGGCACGACGCGACGGTCGAAGTCCGGACTGGCCGCCGCTCCCGCTCCAGTACGCCGATCATGTCCTGCGGGCCGCCGGACGATCGGAGGAGCAGGATGAGCACCGGCAGTGGTGGGCCCGCCGGCTCGACGGCGCCCCGGTCCTCATGGATCTGCCGACCACCTATCCACGTCCGGCCACGCCGACCATGCGGGGCGCGACCGTCGAGTTCGTCATCCCGGGACGCGTCGCGCAGGGGGTCGGCATCCTCGCCCGCGCCGGCGACGCCACCGCATTCATGGTGCTCCACGCCGCACTCGCCGCGGTGCTGGGTCGGCTGTCGGGGAGTCGCGACGTCGTCATCGGGACCGCCGCCGCGGGCCGCGACGGCGACACCGACGACTTGATCGGCATGTTCGTCAACACGGTGGCGCTGCGGACCCCGATTGTCCCCGCACAGCCGTTCGCCGACCTCCTGCGGGTGGTGCGCGAGGTGGATCTCGACGCCCTCGATCACGCCGGCGTGCCCTTCGATGACGTCGTCGACGAACTCGGGGTGGCCCGCACCGCGTCCCACGCGCCACTGGTCCAGGTGCTGCTCACCACGTCCGATCTCGCCGCCCCCGGCGCCCTTGATGGGCAGGTCGCCGGTCTCGACGTCGAACCCGTTGCCGTCGAGGACAACTCGGCAAAACTCGACCTGACTCTCGGTGTTCTGACGGACCCGGCCGAGGGGGCTCCGTGGCGCGGTTCGCTCACCTACGCAACGGACCTCTTCGACGAATCCGCCGCACGCCGGCTCGCGGACCGATTCGTCGGCGTACTGACGTCCGCGGTCGGCGACAGCACACTGCCGGTCGGGGACCTCGAGCTGCTGACCCCGGACGAGGAGATGATCCCGCTCGTCTCGGGCGACCCCGATCCCGCCCCGGGCCTCCTCTCGGACCTGCTCACCGACGCGGCGCGGATGCGTCCGACCCACCCGGCCGTCGTCGACCCCGCCGTAGCGGACCCCGAACACGTCTGGACCTATGCCGAACTCGATTCGGCGAGTTCGCATCTCGCGACGGTCCTCATCGACCGCGGTATCGGTCCGGAGGACGTGGTCGTCAGCGCGTTCCCGCGTTCGGCGACGGCGCAGCTCGCATTGTGGGCAGTGGCCAAGACCGGTGCGGTGTACTGCCCGATCGACCCCCGCTACCCGGCGGAACGCATCGCTCGGGTCCTGGACGCCGCGAACGCCGTGCTGGTGCTCACCGACGGGAGTGTCGAGGGGCCGACCGCCGACACGGCCTCCACGTGGCCGCCGCGACTGCTGCTCGACGCGGCGCTCGTCGCCGACCTGCGCAGACGCCCGGCGCTCGACCCGCCGCGTCGCAAGCGGCCGGTGGCACCCGACTCCGGCGCCTACATGATCTTCACCTCCGGATCGACCGGGACGCCGAAGGGGGTGCTCGTGACGCACCGCGGCCTTGCGGGTGTCAGCACGGTGCTGCGCGACCGGCACCGATCCGGGTCCGACGCGCGCTGGCTGGGGATCAGCTCGCCCGCGTTCGATGCCGCCATGCTCGAGGTCCTCGGTGCCTACGGCAGTGCCGCGACGCTCGTCGTCGCGCCTCCCGAGGTGTACGGGGGCCGCGAGCTCGCCGACTTCATCACGACGCACCGCACCACCCACGCCTTCCTGGTGACGTCGGTGGCGGCGTCGTTGCCGGATCCCGGCCGCCTGCCCATGACCGACGTCCTCGTCGGCGGCGAGGCCGTCCCCGACACGGAGAAGGACCGGTGGGCCGCGCACGTGGCGTTCCACAACGGTTACGGACCCACCGAGACCACGATCATCAGCGTCACCTCGCCCCCGATCGGCGTCGACGAGCCGGTCCACCTCGGCAGCCCGGTCCCCGGCGCGAGCGCCCATGTCCTGGACGAGCGGCTGCATCCGGTGCCGCCGGGGGTCGTCGGGGAGCTGTACCTCGCCGGTCCCGAACTCGCACGCGGTTACCACGGACGGCCGGCGCTGACCGCCGAGCGCTTCGTCGCCGCCGTCGACGGGGCACCGGGCACGCGGATGTACCGGACCGGGGATCTCGTGCGCCGGGACCGCAGTGGCGGATTGGTCTACGTCGGCCGCGCCGACTTCCAGGTCAAATTGCGCGGACAACGGCTCGAACTCGGTGAGATCGAGGCCGTCCTGACCGCACACCCGCAGGTGCGGACGGCGGCGGTCATCGGGGTCGGGAACCCGGTGACCTCGCTGGCCGGTTACGTCGAACCCGTCGACCCCGGACGACCGGTCGAGATCTCCGCCGTCCGTGAACATCTCGCGACCCATCTGCCATCGCACATGGTCCCGGCGGCACTCACGGTGCTCGACTCCATCCCGCGCAGCCCGATCGGGAAGATCGACCGCGCCGACCTCCCCGCCATCGAGCCGTCGAAGGCCGACGCCGAACGCGTTCCGCCGTCGACGCACACCGAGCGGTTACTCGCGGCCATCGTCGGCGAGGTTCTCGGACTCGATGCCGTGTCGGTGACCGCTGACTTCTTCGTCATCGGCGGCAACTCGTTGTCGGCCACGCGTGTGAGTGCCCGCGCGGGGGACGCCTTCGGGGTCCGCGTCGGTGTCCGCGACGTCTTCGAGGCGCCGACGGTTCGCCTGCTCGCTCGTCGCGTCGACGCCGCTTACGACGATGCGTCGCGACCGCCGCCGCTGCGCCGTGTCGATCCTCGGCCCGCGCACATTCCGCTGTCGTATGCGCAGCAACGGATCTGGTTCCTGAACCGGTTGGATCCGAATTCGGGGGCCTACACCATTCCGATGGCCGTCCGCCTCCGCGGCCGGCTCGACCGGGGTGCGCTACGTGCCGCCGTCGTCGACCTGCTGGCCCGCCACGAGATCCTGCGGACCGTGTTCCCGTCGCCGGGCGGTGAACCGCGGCAGCACATCTTGCCGATCGACGAGGCCCGGGCCCGCCTGCGGTGGGAGGACATCGCGGCTCCGCGGGAGCTCGCCGACCCGGCCGCATTCGTCGGTGATGCCGCCTTCGACAT
This sequence comes from Gordonia sp. NPDC057258, assembly GCF_042668985.1. Classification (NCBI taxonomy): domain Bacteria; kingdom Bacillati; phylum Actinomycetota; class Actinomycetes; order Mycobacteriales; family Gordoniaceae; genus Gordonia; species Gordonia sp. NPDC057258. The sequence continues at coordinate 27,163 of NZ_JBHUXZ010000049.1, read as the reverse complement.
CACCACCGAACTGCCGCTGCGTATTCGCCTGTTCGCGGTCGGTGACGGTGGAATCGACACCGACGACCACGTCCTCGTCGTCGTACTGCATCACATCGCCGCCGACGGTGAGTCGATGAGGCCGCTCTCCGCCGATCTGTGGGGGGCCTATCTGGCGCGTGCCGGGGGCCATGCGCCAGAGGCGGCCGCGCCGGCGATCCAGTTCGCCGATCACGCACTGTGGCAACGGGAGACGCTGGGGGACATCGACTCGCCGGAGTCCGTTCTCGGTCGCCAGGTCGGCTACTGGGTGAATCGACTGTCGGGGATCCCCGACCTCCTCCCGCTGCCCACGGACCGGCCGCGACCGGCGGTCGCGTCGCAACGGGGCGGTCGCGTCACCGCGGCCATCCCGACCGAACTGACACAGCGGATCACGGACACGGCCCGCGCCCACGGGGCCACCGAGTTCATGGTCGTCCACGCCGCGCTGTCGATCGTGCTGGCCAGGCTGTCCGCGACCCGCGACATCGTGATCAGCACCCCGGTTGCTGGACGGGGCCATGCGCATCTCGACGACCTCGTGGGAATGTTCGTCAACACCGTGGTCCTGCGCACCGACGTCGACCCCCGGACGCCGGTCGGGGAGTTCCTCGAACGGGTGCGCGTCGACGACATCAACGCCCTCGCACGCGCCGATGTCCCGTTCGAGTATCTGGTGGACCGACTGTCCCCGGTCCGGTCGGAGGCGTTCGCCCCGATCAGCCAGGTGATGCTGTCGGTGCTGCACGATCAGGACACCGGAACGGTCGGGACCGACCCCTCGGGATCGGCGGATCTGACCTTCGAACCGATTGAGGCGTCCACCGGCACCACCCAGCTCGACCTGACCGTGGCGGTGACGATCCGTCCCGAAGGCGCGTGGGACGTCGAGATCGTCTATGCCACCGACCTGTTCGACGATCGGACCGCGCGCACCGCGATCACCCGCCTCACCAGGGTCCTCGAGGCGGTCGTCGGTGCCGACGACATGGCTGTCGGTGCCATCGACCTGACCGACGCGGCCGAGCGCGCGCGGATCGCCGAACTGGTCGCGGGCCCCGATCTGTCGGTGTCGTGGTCGACGGTCACCGATGCGATCGAGGCGGCCGCGCGACGCTCACCGGAGTCGACGGCCCTGGTGGCCGGTGCGCGATCCGTGACCTACCGCGAGTTCATGGACCGGATCACCCAGCTGGCCGAGACGATGTCCGCACACGGCGTGGGTCCCGAAGTGGCCGTGGGCGTGTGTATCCCGCGGTCGGTGGAGCTGGTGCTCGCGATCCACGCGGTGGTGATGGCCGGCGGCAGCTATGTCAGCATCGACCCGTCGAGTCCGCCCGAACGAGTGGCCGCGATGGTCGACGCCGCGTCGATCGCGGTCATCCTGACCGCTGAGGTGACCCCGTCCGCGCTGTCCGGTCTGTCGGTACCGATGCTCGTCGTCGACGGAAACGCCCCGCCGGAGGACCGCTCGCGTCCCCGGCCGGAACTCTGTCGCCCGTGTCCGGGCAACGCCCTCTACACGTTGTTCACGTCCGGCTCGACCGGAACGCCGAAGGGGGTCACGGTCAGTCACGGCGCCGTTCTCAACCGACTCGCATGGATGGCGGTGCGTTCCCCGCTGCGTCCCGACGATGCCGTTCTGCTCAAGACGCCGGTCACCTTCGACGTGTCCGTCCCCGAGTTGTTCGAACCGCTGATGGCCGGGGCCCGCCTCGTCATCGTCGAGGACGGCCGTCACATCGACCCGGCTCACGTCCTCGCCGAGATCGAGCGGCATCGGGTCACCTCGGTGCACTTCGTGCCGTCGATGATGGCGGCGTTCGTCGAGTACATCGGCGACCACCCGCGGCGGCGCGCGGCACTGTCGTCGTTGCGGCGGGTCAACGCGTCGGGCGAGGCACTGCCGGCGGCCACCGCCGACACCATGGCGGCGCTCGTGCCGCAGGCGGACCTCGACAACCTCTACGGGCCGACCGAGGCGGCCGTCGAGGTGACGGCGTACCGCTTCGCCCCCGGCGACGTGATCGTGCCGATCGGACGCCCGAACGCGAACACCACCACGTGGGTGCTGGACGACGGGTTGCGCCCGGCGCCGGTCGGGGTGGTCGGCGAGCTGTACGTCGGCGGCGATCAGCTGGCGCGCGGTTATGCCGCCCGGCCCGACCTCACCGCCGAACGGTTCGTGGCCGACCCCACCGGCCCGCACGGAGGTCGCCTCTACCGGACCGGTGACCTGGTGCGCTGGAACGGCTCCGGTGCGCTCGAATACCTCGGTCGGGCAGACTTCCAGGTGAAGTTGCGCGGACAGCGCATCGAGCTCGGGGAGATCGAGACCGTCCTCGCCCGCGTCGACGGCATCTCGCACGCGGCGGTCACCGTCCGGAGCGGGCCGGCGGGGGATGCACTGGTCGGATACCTCGCCGGCCGTGTCGATCTCGACGCGATCCGTGAGCATCTGCGACAGGCGTTGCCGCAGTACATGCACCCGACGCAGTGGGTGGTCCTCGATTCGGTCCCGGTGACCGCGACCGGCAAACTCGACCGCCGGGCCCTTCCCGCGCCGCGGAGCGAGCCGGTCGAGATGGTGCCGCCCGCCGACGCCGTCGAACGGGCGGTGGCCGTCGTCGTCGCCGACGTGCTGGGACTCGACGAGGTCTCGGTGACGACGCCGTTCTTCGATCTGGGCGGCAACTCGCTCGCCGCGATGCGGGTCGTCGCCCGGATCGGCGAGCAGCTCGGGACCGACCTCGACGTGCGCGACCTCTTCCGCACCCCGACGGTCCGCGAGCTCGCGCAAGTCGTCACGCGTCGTCGGGTTTCCGACCATCCGCTCGTCGCACGACCCCGGCCCGAGCGCATCCCGTTGTCGTATGCGCAACAACGACTGTGGTTCATCAACCAGTTCGACGTGACGTCCCCGACGTACAACATGCCGATGGCATTCGACATCCGGGGATTCCTCGATGTCGACGCACTACGCGCCGCGGTCGCGGCTGTGATGACGCGACACGAACCGCTGCGGACCGTCTACCCGCTCGGCGACGACGGGGTGCCGCTACAGCACATCCTCGATCCCTCGGTGGCGGCGGCCCGACTGCGCTGGGAATCGGCCGGGACGCCCGAGGACGCGATGGCGTTGTGCGCGGAGGGATTCGACGTGACGTCGCAGCTGCCGCTGCGTGTAATGACATCGCTGGTATCAGCGGAGGGTGCGTCGCCGCCGGTGTGTCGAGTCGTGCTGGTCCTGCACCACGTAGCCGGCGACGCGGCGTCCCTGGCGATCCTGGCCGCGGAGGTCCTCGGTGGGTACCGCAACGGTCGACGCCCCGAAGACGGGTCGATCGACGTACCGGAGATCGCATACGCCGATCACGCGCTGTGGCAACGTGATGTGCTCGGGGACCTCGACGACCCGACCTCACCGATGGCGGCGCAGTACTCATTCTGGACCGAGACGCTGGCCGGCGTCCCGGCCGCGTTGGAGATCCCCGGTGACCGTCCGCGTCCGCCGATCGCCGACCCCACCGGTGGTCGGCTGCCCCTCGAGATCGGCGAGGAGCGCAGCGCGGCGGTGGCGGCGACCGCACGCGTGCACGGGATGACCCCGTTCATGGTCTGTCACGCCGCCTTCGTCGCCGCACTCGCCCGCGTGGCCGATGTGCGGGACATCAGCGTCGGCGCTGCCATCTCCGGTCGCGGGCACGCGGCCACGGCGGGCCTCATCGGGATGTTCGTCAACACCGTGGTGCTCCGCACATCGGTGCACTCCGAGGACACGGTCGAGGACCTGCTCCGCCGGGTCCGCGACGCCGATCTCGCGGCCTTCGCGCACGCCGACATCCCGTTCGAGACCCTCGTCGAGCACCTCACCCCGGTTCGGTCCACCGCCCACGCGCCGCTCGTGCAGGTCATGATCAACTACCTCGGCGAGTCGTCCGGGACACCGGCGGTGCCTGGTATCGGCGCGGACGCCGAGCCGCTCATCGTGGACGGTCTCGAGGTCGTGGCCGTCGAACCGGGGCCGCCGCCGGCGAAGGTCGACCTCACCCTCGGTCTCGCGGAGCGGTCCGTCGGTGCGGCTGTCGAGTTGGTCGGCGAGATCGACTACGCCGCAGCGCTGTTCGACATCGAGACGGTTGAATCGATACGCGACGTCTTCCTAGGCATGCTCGATGCCGTGACCGGTGACATCGACACGGTGCTGGATGAGGTCGATGTGGCCGGTGCCGTTGACGGTGTGTCGCTGATCCTCGACAGCGCGGGCCGGGCGGTACCGGCGCGGGTGCCGGGTGAGTTGCACGAGCGCACGGGAGACGGTTCGCTGCTCGCGACGGGGATGTGGGCGCGGTGGGTCGACGCCTCGATGACACGACCGGAGATCCTCGGGCCGGTCGAGCGTCACCCCCGGATCGGCGGGCGGCGAGTGGATCTCGATGCGGTGGAGGCGGCACTCAACGCGGTGGCGGGCGTCGTCACTGCGGCGGTCGTGGCGTCGGCGTCCGACGGTCAGCCGACGGATGACGGAGTCGAGGTGGGGGCCTGGGTCGTGGTCGACCGCGACGGCCCCGGCGCCTCCGACCTCCGACGCGAGCTGTCGAGAGTGCTGCCCGCACACTGTATTCCGACGGTGATCAGCGTCGTCGACGCCATCCCGGTCGGCGCGGACGGGCGACCCGGACGCCGCGAGGTCGCGTCGCTCATGAACTCAGCCGGTGGGGGACGCGAGGACGCCGAGCCCGCGGCCCCGACCGGCCGCTGGGAAGTGACGGTCGCCGAAGCGATGTCGGAGATCACCGGGACTGCGGTGACCGACGCGGACCAGGGTTTCTTCGACCTCGGCGGGACCTCGCTGTCGGCGGTTCGGCTGGTGTCGTTGCTGCGGCGACGGACGGGACTGCCCGTCGAGGTCGCATGGATCTTCGCCGGACCCACACCGCGCGATCTCGGCGCCCGGCTCGCTGCTCAGGCGACGCACGAGGAATCCACCTCCACCGCTGACCCGCGGGGCCAGGTGGTCGTGCCGCTACGGGCGGACGGCAGCCGCGAACCGGTCTTCTGCGTCCACCCCGCCGATGGGTTGGCGTGGCTGTTCGCTGGTCTCACACCGTATCTCGACGACCGGCCGGTTTTCGGTCTGCAGGACCCCTTCGTGGTGGCCGGCGACACGGCCGCCACGTCGATCCGCGAACTCGCCGCGCGGTATGTGGCCGAGATCCGGGCGATCGTCCCGCAGGGGCCCTACCACCTCGTCGGTTGGTCCCTCGGCGGGCTCATCGCCCAGGAGATGGCGGCCGAATTGCGTTCGCAGGGTGCCGAAGTCGGGTTCCTCGGCCTCCTCGACAGCTATCCCGCGACCGGCGGTGAACTCGAGACCGACGGGGCGTCGGCGCGTGCCGAGGTGTCCGCGGAGGATGCGCGAGCCACGGTCGCGGACCTGCTCGGCGGGTGGCGAGCGGTCATCGACGTCGATGCGGTGACCGCCTCCGACGATCCGGCCGCGATGGCGGCGGCGGTCCGCGAGCGGGTCGTCGGACTCGGACTCCTCGACGGACCCGCGTTCGACCGCATGCTCCAGCGGATGGCGACGTCGGCCCGACGCACCGTCGACCATCGGCCCCGAACCTACGACGGCGACGCGATGCTCGTCGTCGCGGCGGCGGGGGAGGCCGACCCGGACACCACCGCCGGACGCTGGACACCGTTCCTCGGCGGGCGGATCACCCGTGTCGACGTCGATGCCGATCACCTCGGGATCGTCGGTACCGTCGCGCTCGAGGTGATCGGACCGCGGATCGACGCGGCGATCCGCGAGGCCGAGTCGCGCGGCGACAACGCCTGAGACGCGGGGAGCGCAGGTGGCGTCCCAAACAACCGCTCCCTGAGGAGCGGAGTGGCGATCCGCGCGCCCTCAGCCGGCCGGTAGATCCGCGAGGGCGTCGGGGAGGTCGTCCCGATGGACGACGACGAGTCGCTGGGTCGCCCGGGTGAGGGCGACGTACAGGTCGCTGAGCCCGCGTGGTGACTGGTCGATGATCGCGGTGGGCTCGACGACGATGGTCGTGTCGAACTCCAGGCCCTTACAGCTCCGCACCGTGTACACCCGGGGTGGCTCCCGGTCGGGGAGCGTGAAGCGATCCGGCGCCAGCGCCGCCTCGATCGCGTCGTGCAGGTGATCGGGGACCACGACGGCGGTGAGGCCGTCGGGTTCGGCGAGCCCGACGGCTCGGAGGACGGCGTCGGCGATGCTCCCCGGGGAGTCGTTGTCCGCCCGCAGCGCCACCGGCTCGATCCCGTTGCTGCGCAACGAGGTCGGGGCCTTCTCGCCGTTGCCGATCTCGTCGAGGACGCGCGCGGCGTACTCCATGATCTCGCTCGGGGTGCGGTAGTTGACCGACAGCTCTTTGAACTGCCAGCGCTTCGCGACATACGGCTCCAGGACCTCGCCCCACGAGCGCGTGCCCGCCTCGTCGGATGTCTGAGCGGTGTCGCCGATGATCGTCATCCACCGATTCGGGATGCGTCGCATCACCATCCGCCAGGACATGGCGGAGAGCTCTTGGGCCTCGTCGACGATGACGTGGCCGAACGTCCAGGTGCGGTCGCCGTAGGCACGTTCGGCCGTCGTGGCGCGTCGTGTCTCGGTCTGGCGGGACGCGAGCTGTTCGGCGTCGATCAGGTCGTAGGCCATCAGGATCTCGGGATCGAGTTCGTCCTCGAGGTCCTGCGGCGCCGAGCCGGTCAGGATGTCCAGTGCGTCCTGTGCCTCGGCCAACTGGCGGCGCCAGCGTGCGCGTTCGGCCCGCTCCGCGTCCTCGGTGCCGTAACCGATCAGCTCGGCGAGCTCGTCCAGCAATGGGACGTCGGCAGGTGAGAAGTCCGCACCCGACGTCGTGGCCGGGCGCGACGGACGGTGCAGCGCAGCACGATCGGCGTCCGTCCAACCCGGGGTGGCCTTGCGAATCGCGCGTTCGTCGCCGAGCAGGTCGCGAAGCAGGGCCTGCGGGGTCAGCGTCGGCCAGTACCGCAGCAACGCGGCACGGATGTCAGGATCGCGGCTCATGTCGTCGCGGATGTCGGCGATGTCGGCGGGGCTGAGCAACTGCGAACCGTCGAGCAGGCTCGATCCGATGGTCGCCGCGTGCCGCGCCGCGAGTTCGGCGAGACCCGCCTTCAGGAAAGCGTTCTGCGAGAGGTTGTGGGCGCGTCGAGTCGCGCGGGCCTTGGCGCGTGCGGCCTTGACCAGAGCCGAGTCGATCTCGACGGTGTAGCTGTCGAAATCGACCGCCTCGGGACGAGACGGCAGCGACTGCTGGGCGCGCACCGCCCGCTTGAGGACGTCGACCATGCGCAGCCCGCCCTTGACCGCGGCGGTCGTCCGCGGGTCGGCGGTGCCCGCGCGGACGCCGGGGAACAGGTCCCCGATGGTCGAGAGGAGCACGCCGGACTCGCCCAGCGAGGGCAGCACCTGGCCGATGTAGTTCAGGAAGTCGTCGTTGGGTCCGATGATGAGGATGCCGCTGCGCGAGAGGTTCTCGCGATGTGTGTAGAGCAGGTAGGCGGCTCGGTGCAGCGCCACGGCGGTCTTGCCGGTACCGGGGCCGCCCTGGATGACGGTGACCCCGCGATGCGTCGACCGGATGATCAGGTCCTGCTCGCGCTGGATCGTCTCGACGATGTCGGTCATCTCGCCGGTGCGGGCGGCGTTGAGGGCCGCGACAAGAGCCGACTCGTTGACGACGTCGCCGTGTCCGAAGTCGTCGAGCAGCGCATCGCCTGCGGTCAGGGACTCGTCGCTCACCCCGCGGACCTTGCGGCTGCGGGTCCGGATGTGGCGACGGCGCGCGACGTCCTCGGGTGCGGCGGGCGTCGCCAGATAGAACGGCCGGGCCAGGGGCGCGCGCCAGTCCAGCAGCAGGGTGGCGTCGGTGGCGGTGGCGTCGAGTTCGCCGTCGTCGGCGAAACCGTCGTCGAGGACACCGATGCGTCCGATACGTCGGATCTCGCCGTCCTCGAGGTCGAGACGACCGAAATACAGATTGTGTTCGGCGGCATCGAATTTGGCGAGATCCTCGTTGTACATCCGCTCGTAGGACTCGCGTTCGGACAGCGCCTGCGGTGTGCCGCCGCGTTCGGAGAGCGTCGACGACAACCGACGCTGCGTGGTCCGCCGCATCCGGTCCAGCCTGCCGTACACGCGGTCGAGGTGCCGCTGTTCCTCGTCCACGCGGGGGTCGGTGTCCGGCGAGAGGGCGGTCATCGGCCGTCCCCGATCGACAGCGGTGCGCGGGACCCGTGGGACCGGGCCAGTCCGGCGGCCCGGATGCGGGCGGTCATCGCGCGGGGGTCGGCGGACAAGCGGCGGCAGACCTGCGACGCCGGGTCGGCGAGTGTCTCGTCGTCGAGTCGGCGGGACAGCCACTCGAGAACGTCGGTCTGTGCACAGAAGGGGACGGGGTCACCGGTGACCGGGTCGGCGAGGACGCCGTGCCGGGACACGTACAGGTCGAAGGTCGCAGGCGGGGTCCACTCGTCCGGAAGGAGGGGAGTGGGACGGCCGAGAACGGGGTGGTCGCGCGTAGTCACTGTCTGTCGATGATAGTTGGGTTCGGTGGCGTCGAGGGCATCGATGTGGGTGGGACCCAGCCAGGCCGCGGTCGTCGTGATCGCGCCCTCACCTGCGAAGGTCGGCGCGGCCGGGATGTATCCCCGGGCCGCGACATGGGCGGAATGGCCGACTGTGATGTTCGTGACGCGGACCGTGCGGAGGCAGATCCGGTCCGTTGACGGAACGTGGGCGAGCTTGCGAAGCAGAACCTCGGGCGCGGCATTCGACCCGACTGCGATCACGAGCCGCGAGCCGGCCGACGGGACCGTCCCGAAGGGCGGACCCGCGAGCGTCATCTCGTGCAGCGAGGCCTCTCTCAGCGCCGCGGACGCGGGCACCCAGGGATAATCCTCTGGCGGGTGCGCCGCGTCCGTGGTCGTGAGATCGGTTGTGCTCAGGGTCGTGCTCGTATCTGTTGCTCGTGCGCGTGGAGACCCCGAGGGATCAGCGACGTGCCTTGCGCAGACGCTTGCGACTCTGCTCGGCGGAGTCCTCGGCAGCTGCGGCGAGCTGGCGTGCGGTCTCGGCGAGCTCGGCCGAACGTGCGCGGGCGACGTCGGCGAGTTCGGCCGACCGATCGCGTGCCACGTCGGCGAACTCCGGTGCGCGCTTGCGGGCGGTGTCGGCGAGATCGGATGCGCGGTCGCGAGCCGAATCGGCGATCTTCGGAGCCTTCTTCTTCGCCTGCTTCTGCGCCTTCGCGGCCTGTTTCTGGGCCTTCTCGGCTCGCTTCTGCGCTTCCTTCACGAGCTTCGGGCCCCGCTTGCGCGCGGTCTCGGCGAGATCAGACGAACGCGCGAGCGCCGTGTCGGCGAGCTCCGACGACCGGTGGAGAGCCGCGTCGGCGACGACCGGGGCGCGGTCCTTGATGCGATCCGCGACATCGGAGGCGGTCTCGGCGGCCTTGCCGGCCAGCTCGAGGGAGCGCTTCTGCGCGGCCTCGGCGATCTCGGGTGCGTGCTCGCGGAACTTCGCCGCGGCGTCGGCGGACCGCTCGGAAACGATCTCGGCGCCGTCGTGGGTGCGCTCGACGAGGTGCTCCCAGGTCGACGACCCGGCGGCGGCACCGATCGGCAGCGCCGCGGCCACAGCGGATGCCTTCTGACGGCCGCGCCACGCGAGCGACGGCTTGCCCTCGGTGTCGACCGCCGCCAACAGGACTCCGCCGAGCAGGCCGACGTTCTTGATGAACGCGTTGCGCTGGGCTTCCTTCTTGACCGGGTCCGCCTCGTTCCAGAAGTCGGTGCCGGCTGCGGTCGTCGGGATCAGGGTGCCGGCCAGGACGACGGACGCGACGCGCGGGAACTTGCCGGTGGCGAGCAGGATTCCGCCGCCGATCTGGGCGGCGGCGTTGATCTGCACCAGGGTCTCGGTGTTCTCCGGGATCCGGCCGGCCACCTCGGGCGGGAGCGACGACCGGGCCTTGTCCACGACCGGCTCCGCGGACTGCGCGATCGGTTTGGGGCTCCGGATGGCGTCCACGCCGCTGGCGACGAACGCCGAGGCGAGGAGCGGACGGGCTATACGTCGGAGAATCATCGGTCACAACCTTCTTCAGTCGGGTTTGGCTATCGAGATCCGTCGGGTGAAGCGCGTTTCTGGCCCGTTCAACGCTACCCTGTCGCAACGAATCTGCAGGTCACTCGGCGTGCCGTGACCGGTTTGCGTACCTACGGGGCATCTGGGGTCACGACTCGCCGAACGATCCGAGGAATAGGTAACCGCCCGCGACGGCGACCAAACACTCGGGAGTCGACCGGCGTCGCCAGCTTCCGGATCACCAGCGGCGCTCACGCCATTCGGGTAGTGACCCGCGCTCGGCGCCCAGGGTCGTGTCCTTGCCGTGGCCGGGGTAGATGACGGTCGAGTCGTCGAAGCGGTCGAACAGCTTCGTCGAGACGTCCTCGAGGAGGGTGTCGAAGTCCTCCGGCTTCCAGGTCTTGCCGATCCCGCCGGGGAACAGGGTAGCTTCTTAAGGATGAATACACGGACCGCGAAGCCCCAGCGTGTCGCTCTCTATGCCCGGATCTCACAAGATGCCACCGGTCAGGCTCTCGGTGTCGCCGATCAGCTCGATCGCGCCCGTACGTTCGCCCAGGGACGCGACTATCAGGTGGTCGCCGAGCAGTGGGACAACAGCATTAGTGCGTTCAAGGGTGTCGATCGCCCCGGCTACCAGAAGGTCCTGGACCTGGCCCGCCGTCACCAGATCGACCGAGTCATCGTGTTTCACCTGACCAGGCTGACCCGCAACCGACGCGAGTGGGCCGAGATCATCGACGACTTCCACGCGCATGGCGTGTCCGTGTCCGAGGCCCAGGGCATCGACTACGACCTCAGCACAGCAGCGGGTCGATCGATGGTTGCCATGCAGTCGGTGTGGACCACGATGGAGTCCGAGGTCAAGAGCGAGAGGGTTACGGCTGCAGCTGCACGACGCGCACGCGCTGGGCAGCCATCGGGGTCGCTGGGCTACGGCTGGGAGAAGGTCGGCACAGGAGCAGGTGCGACCTACACCGAGCATCCCCACGAGGCCAAGGTGGTCCGCTCGATCGTCGACCGGCTGCTGGCGGGTGAGTCGCTGCGGGGGGTCACTGAGTCGCTGAACCGGCGCGGGGAACCGGCACCGAACTCAGCAACGTGGGGCAAAACAGCGGTCAAGAAGCTGGCATTGCGTGACTCGAACATCGCCGTACGTGTTCACCACCGGGGACGACCCGACGAGGAGCGATTCGACGGCTGCTGGCCACCCCTTGTCGACCGAGCCAAGCATGCGAAGGTCGTCGCCCTGCTGGTTGACCCGGTTCGCCAGTCCAACGGCACCACCCGTCCTGGTGCCCGCAAGCATTTGCTCAGCTGGGGGATAGGGGAGTGCGGGGTCTGTGGATCAAAGCTGCGGCACTCGACCAAACGTGGTCGGTACGGCAAGCCTCAGGCGCTCTATATCTGCGATTCCAGAGCGGCCTGTGTGGGCCGTAACGAGGCGGCTGTCGATGAATTGGTCGCCGAGGTCGTGTTCGAGCGTCTGTCGCGTTCTGACGCCCTGGATTGGCTGGTGGGGGATGACGAGGAGGCCCGACAGCTGACCGAGCGGGTCGCCGAGATCCGTCGACGGCTCGATGGGGCAGCGGACGACTATGCCGACGGGCTGATTGACCGCGAGCAGCTGCGCCGGATCACCGCCAAGCTGACGCCCGAACTCGATGAGGCCCAGGAGGGTCAGCGCGCTGCGGTGGTCACCCTCGACCTCGACGTGATGGCACCGCTGGCCGGTCCTCAGGCCCGAGAGCGGTGGGCGGCAATGGCACTGACCCAGCGGCGGGCGGTGCTCGACACACTCGGCATCCGGGTGGTCATCAACAAGGCGACACACCGGGGACCAGGATTCGATCCCAAGTCGGTCGATGTCGTGTGGAAGTCCTGAGCCTGGCCCGCTGACCTGGGCCAATTGCTGACAATGCCCACATTGTCCTGTATTAAAAGCGTTGTGCGACAGGGTATTTGGGCTTTACGGGCCATTCGGGCCTCGGGTACCTTATGGCTACCGTCACCGGGACGAGTTGAGTTCGGCCAACGATTGCCGCGACACAAGGTCGTGACCGCCCGGAACCCTGACGACAGCGATGATCAGCGCACGGAGGAGCGTCGAACTCCGCCCCCGCCCCTGGGACCCGTGCGACACCTACCTGTCGCAAAGGACTCCGATGACTACCAGCACGATCCCGCATTTCCCTGACACCAGCGCTGCTGGCGGCACGTATGGCCAGGCCAAGCGCAAGTTCGGGGCTGATGATCCCCGCACCGTAGAGGCTCTCGGTGTGCTCACCACCGCCCGCATCCTTGACTACGTCGGTAAGGCGTTGCGGGACTCTCCACCGCTGACCGATGAGCAGGTCGACCTGATCACCGCCGCCGCCGGTGGTGCCCAGTGATGACGGTGACCGACGAGACCAGGGCTCGCGTGCGTGAGTTGGTCGATGCCGCGCCGCCGTTGAGTCAGAACCAGCGTGACCGCCTGGCCAGTTGCTGCGTCCGGTTCGTCGCCCGGCGGCCGATAGCGAGGTGACTCGTTGAGCGTCCCCTTTCACTGCCAGGTGTGTGACAGCGACTTCGTGGTTCAGAGATCCGATGCCAGGTACTGCTCTCCTTACTGCCGGCTGAAGGCGCATCGGGCAAAACGCGTGGGTAAGTGTTTCATCCTCGGCGCATTGCTAGATGAAACGGTTATCCAGCAAGGAGAGGAAGTTGAAACGCCTAACCAGGGTGAACGTCAGGTCGAGCCCAGAATCGCAGTACTAACTGATACATCTATAGCTAGTAAGAACTCAGGTAGTGCTTCATCTACTTCTTCATCAGGTAGTTCTTTGGATTTATCGTCTGAGACGAGTTGCTGCGATTCCGCCTGGCTGCCGCCGACGACGAAGCGACCCACGGTAGACGGATTCCTGGGATACACCCGGAGCAGTCGGCTGCAGATCGTGGCCTACTTCGAGGGTTGCCTCATCCAGGCAGGGTTGGGGAGGAACGCCATCACCGACAAGCGACGAGCCAAATTCCTGGAACAGCTCAGCGACATGCTGAAGTACGACTCACCTCGTCGTGTCGTGGCCATGATCGATTGCGCATTCAGTGACCAAGGCCTCCGTGGGCGTGTACCGGACATGCAGCTGCCGGGTGGACGACCCCGGCGGAATAACAGCACCAACGTGCCGATCACTAACCTAGGGATGATCCGCGTCCACCGCCAGTGCATCACCGAGGCCATCGAAATGGCTGCGATCCGGCAGGCCGAGGGTCTTCCGTTTGGATGGCCAGAACCCACCGACGAGACCTCGCGAACTGCTCGAACCCTGGAGTTCCCGAAAGACCCCAACGCCGGGATTCCGAGACGTGCTCAGTTAATAGAGTTCTGACGGTGACGCTGTATTCCGCACCGCGAGCCTCCGCCGAGAGGTGAACACCCTTCTGATGGTCCCGATTGTACTGCGCCAGGAATGCGTCCTGCCGCCGTCGTTGTACTCAGCTATCGCCGTCAAGATCTGCGAGCCAAACGTCGCTGCGCGTCATTAGCCTAGCGGTAGCGATGATCGAGGGAGGTGGTCGCCCTCGTACCGTCTCGCGGCTGCCAACTCTCGTCGACACTTCAACTCGGACTAGGGGCCAGCGCCGAAGCGTCGACATGTCGACGAATCTTCCTGGCGTCTTCTCAACGACGCAACCGACGTTGTACATCTCGAGTAGCTCGACCAAATCGGCGGCGGGCGGCTCGGGCAAGAGGACGGCGAGCCGCGACTCATTGACGTATCGCGCGTAGTCGAGGACTTGGCCAAGTGCCAAGCGGACGTTCATTCGGTCGGCGGAACCTTTGGCCTCGTAGAGAGTGTTGTCAGTCACATCGGCAAGGTCACTATAGATCGCGGCTGGAGTTCCGACAGGGACGATCTTGAACCGCATCCCCTCCCGTCCACGGTTCTCTAGGTAACGCTGGAACCGTTGTGTCAGCTGGGCTTCTCTCTGGACGATCGAGGATCTGATCGATTTCTCCACATCGGAGCGCTCCGTGTTGAGTGCCGCCACAGGTACGGCATCAACAGCTACTGTGGCGACTTCTGCTGCCCCGCTGACGCTTTCGATCGTGCTTGTGTGTGGGTTATCGCCTACGACTACCGGGCCAATCGCCACCAGGCGAAACACGAATACGGGGCGTGCGACGTTATCTGCGCCCGGGGCGGTGCGGGTCAGGACGGGGTTGTCTCGGGCGACCGCGAACTGCCCTATGTACTGCTGGATGCGAGTGCCTGTGCCTGGCTTGTTGCCGACCGCGACGAACAACCGCAGCGCGGTGTCATCCTCTCGGTGGTCGCGTATTGACTTGTTTCCGCGAGCCATGACTTGGTCACCGACTTGCCTTCGCCGCTGTAGTAGTACACCTGCTTGGACTCGTCCCAGCCGTCGAAGTCATAGCCATTGGCGGCGGCCTTATGGTGGTCGGAGTAGACGAGAACGTTCGGAGTGCTGCTGGACCGCGTGATGCCCGCCTGCGAATTGCCGCCGTAGGCTCCGCGAATCTGCTCCCTGATGAGGGTCTGGCCGGCCTGCACCTGTCCACGTTGGAGACGTCATGGCGGGATCGTACATTTGGGCCCCGACGTACCCGCCCAATCAGACGCGACATGATTGGCAGTAGTCCTGCGCCTTCGGTCAAGTGTCAGGCGTGTCATCTATTCTTCGACGTCATGGGGGACTTCCTCGATCTCTTCAACAGGCTTGACTCCGACCCCAGGGTGCGCGGCAGGCAGTTCGAGTACCTGTGTCAGTGGTTCTTGACCAACGACCCCACGTACAAGGCGATTCTGCGTCGGGTGTGGTTGTGGGATGAATGGCCCGGGCGATGGGCAGCCGATGCGGGTATCGATCTAGTCGCCGAGGATTCTGATGGTCGGATCTGGGCGATCCAGAGCAAGGCATACGACGCGGCCTACGCAGTGACCAAGGCTGATGTGGACAAGTTCCTGTCCGAGTCCTCACGGGCCGTCTTTTCCTATCGGCTGTTGATAGCCACGACCGACAAATTGCATCGCATCGCTCGACGGACGATCAGCGATCAAGAGAAGCAGGTCGCTTTCGTGGGGTTGAGCGATCTGCTGACGTCCGAAGTAAGTTGGCCAACAGGCACTGCTGACTTGCGCCCGTCGACGCCGCAGAAACCTGCGAGACCCCGAGAACATCAGCGTGAAGCGATTCGCAACGTGGTCAAGGGGTTCACCACCTCGGACCGTGGCCAACTGATCATGGCGTGCGGCACTGGGAAGACGCTGACGTCGTTGTTCGTCAAGGAGAAGCTCAGCGCCGAGCGGACTCTGGTGTTGGTGCCGTCGCTGTCGCTGCTGAAACAGACGATGCAGGTGTGGACGGTCAACAGCAAGGTGCCATTCGAGGCGCTGCCGGTGTGCAGCGATCAGACTGTCGGGCGGTCAGACGATGATGCCGCAATCGCGCATGCCAGCGAGCTGGGTGTTCCCGTCACCACCGATGCGCACGAGATCGCGACGTTCCTGCGTCGTCGGTCAGGGCCCCGGGTGGTGTTCTCGACATACCAATCCTCGGCAAAGATCGCCGCCGCGTTCGCACTCGGGCGTGCACCGGCGTTCGACTTGGTGATCGCTGATGAAGCGCACCGAATCGCTGGACCCGTATCCTCCGACTTCGCAACGGTGTTGGAGGATTCTGCGATCAAAGCGCGCCGGCGCTTGTACATGACCGCGACGCCACGCTACTTCACGGGCCGAGTCGTGAGGGCGGCAAAAGAGGCTGACTTTGAACTCGCGTCGATGGACAACGTGAAGAAGTTCGGCACGACCTTCCATCGCCTCACGTTTGGTGAGGCGATCAAGCGCGACCTGCTCACCGACTACCGGGTCGTCATCGTCGGCGTCGACGATGCAACGTACAAGGACTGGGCGGAGAGGGGCACCTTGGTCACTCGCGACGGGGAGAAGCTCACGGACGCGCGGACGCTGGCGGGACAAATCGGGCTGGCCAAGGCCATACGCAAGTACGACCTCCATCGCACCATCTCGTTCCACTCCCGAGTCGCACGGGCCCGCGAGTTCGCCGCCGAGGTTCCCGAAGTCATCGAGTGGATGCCCACAAGACAACGACCAACGGGTGCGCTGTGGTCGAGCTATGCCTCCGGCGAGATGAGTGCTGGTGAGCGTCATGTCCGCCTCCAGCACTTGAGTCGACTCGACGAGGGACAACGGGGTCTACTGACCAACGCCCGATGCCTCTCCGAGGGTGTCGATGTACCCACCCTCGACGGTATCGCGTTCATCGACCCCCGACGCAGTGAAGTAGACATCGTCCAGGCGGTTGGTCGAGCGATCCGCAAGTCAGATGACAAGAACGTCGGAACCATCGTCATCCCAGTGTTCATCGACACCACCACCGATCCCGAAACAGCGTTGGACAGTTCGGCGTTTAAACCTGTCTGGGATGTGATCCAGGCGCTCCGCGCCCACGACGGCGAACTTGGCGAGCAACTCGACGCCCTACGCCGAGAATTGGGCCGTCAGGGCGGGCACCCTCGACTGCCGGACAAGATTCACACCGACATCCCGGCCAGGGTTGGCATCGACTTCGCCCGAGCCTTCGACGTGCGTCTGGTCGAACAGTCAACGCAACCGTGGGAGTTCTGGCTCGGTCTGCTGGAGAGGTACGCAACTGAGCGCGGTACGGCCTTGGTGCGCGGCAGTGAGATCTTCGAAGGCCACCGGCTAGGCCAATGGGTCATCATCCAGAGGACGAAGTGGGAAATCCTCACTGAAGATCGTAGGCAGCGGCTATCCAGCCTGCCAGGCTGGACGACCGATGTTCGCGAAACGCAATGGCAGGAAGGCTTCGAGCACCTTGAGGGCTACGTCGCGCTCAGTGGCGACGCCCGCGTCCGAGACGACTATGTCGATGCCGATGGTTACAGGCTTGGCAAATGGGTTGGGAAGCAACGCACAAAGTGGGACAAACTCACCGAGGATCAACGAGACCGGCTTGAACGCCTGCCGGGGTGGACACAGGATGCCCGCGCAGCCAATTGGGAGAATGGTTTTGACCTGCTCCGGCGCTACGCTGTCGAAACAGGTGCTACCTGTCCGCCCAGAGATTTCGAGTGTGACCGATTCAAGTTAGGGATTTGGGTTCGAACGCAGCGGCGGAACTGGGACCACCTGACCGAGGACAGGCGAAGTCGCCTCTCCCGCCTGCCCGGCTGGATGGTCGACCCGCTGATCGAGCAATGGGAACAGTCTTTCCTGCTGCTGCAGGAATACGTCGCTGAGCACGGTGATGCGCAAGTCCCGCAGGCCGTTGTCTATCAGGGCGAGCCCTTGGGCAGGTGGGTGTCGAAGCAGCGTGACAGGTGGGACCTGCTTTCCGACGAACAACGACGCAGGCTGGAAAGGTTCCCCGGATGGACTCTCGACGCTCGTGGAGTGTGGTGGGACGAGGGGTTCGGACACCTGCAGGACTATGTCGCTGAGCACGGGACTGCACTGCTGCGTCAGAACACTCGGTACAACGGATTTGCCCTCGGACCGTGGGTAAGCAATCAGAAGACTCGCTGGGACACTCTTAGCGAGGACCGCCAGCAGAGACTCGAGGCTCTACCCGGCTGGACCACGGACGACCGTTCGGCCCGGTGGGAATTAGGGTACGGACACTTGCTGGACTACGTGGAGGAGTTCGGCACCTCCAGATTGCCGAGCAGCAGGTACGTCCACAATGACTTTAGCCTTGGGAGTTGGGTGAACAACCAACGTCACAAGTGGTCGACCCTTAGTGAAGAACGAAGGGACCGCCTCACAGCACTGCCGGAGTGGACGGTAAACACGCGAGAGACCGCGTGGGACCAGGGTTTCGATTATTTGTGCCGCTACGTGGAGCAAGAAGGCGACGCCTTAGTGTCCTCACGCTGCATCTTCCAGGATTTCCCGCTGGGGCAATGGGTCACGACCCAGCGGAGTCATTGGAAGAAGCTTGACGACACCCGGAAGAAACGACTGATGGACTTGCCCGGCTGGGTGATATCAGTCCAGGCTGCGCGTTGGGAGGAGGGTTTTCGGCGACTCGCGGCCTATGCCGACGAGCACGCCAACGCGATGCCAGCCCAGAGCCACGTCGATACCGACGGCAACCGTCCAGGCGTGTGGGCCCAGACCCAACGGCAGCATCATTCCAGGGGAGAACTCGATCCGGCACGCGCAACTCGACTCGAGAGCCTCCCAGGATGGGACTGGACCCCGAACGAGACCCGGTGGGAGGACAGCTTCTGCCGGCTGCGGGCGTATGCCGACAGGAACGGACACGCATCTCCGCCACAGCAGTACAAGGACCTCGATGGCTACAGTCTGGGAACCTGGGTCAACCTCCAACGACAGCTGAAGGAAAAAGGGACGCTTAGGCCCGAGTTCCTTGATCGCCTCCAAACCCTGCCAGGCTGGCAATGGAACCCGCGTGCCGCACTGTGGGAAGAGGGGCTATCCAGGCTTCAGGAATACGTCACGACGAACGGTCACGCCTGCCCGCCGGCCACCTACATCACTGACGACGGTTATCGGCTGGGAACCTGGGTCAGTCAGCAACGGAGCAAGCGTAATAGAGGTCTGCTCAGTCCTGACCGATATGAACGGCTGTCCGACGTTTCGGGCTGGGAATGGATTCGCCCGAAGGGTTCAGCCGCCCGGCGCAGATGAGCCACCGAACTCACCCGACCGGGTCTTCTGCTATTGCGCCATGATCCGACAACGACCGCATCTCGTGAAATGGCAGCCGCCACTCGCCTGGATACGCCCTGACGCGATGTGTGTGGCGGCGTGGGGAACAATGTGCCCGTGACGACAGGTGCGCCAACTTCGGCTGAGCTACTTGAACTGGCCAACGATGTTATTGAAGGATGGCATAGGTTTCTGGATCGCGCGCCGACGACCAGCGGCGAGCGGTTGAGTCGCGCCGCGTGCGTGTACGGGCTCGCAATGAACAACACCAATCTGCTCCACTTCGTTGTTAGGGCGCATAGCAAACAGGTCAGTGGGCTTCTGCTCATGCCGCAGATCAGGACGATCTTCGAGACAGGTATTACGGCGCAATGGATCGCTCAGATCGAGGATGGCGCGAACGCATGGATCAACGAGAGCCGCCGCCAGACTGAGGGATTGGTCAAGAGGCTACGAGAGTCGAGTATCGAGGTATTCAATGAGGCGGCTGACCCGATAGAAAAGGCTCGCGTGGACTACGAGGAACTCCCGACCAAGTCAGGGAAGGTAGTCCGAGACTTCTCGAAGATCTGCGACGAAATCGGGATTGGAGCAGATGGTACCTACCAGTACTACAAGCTGATGTGCGCCTTCACTCATCCATCGGTCGACATAGCTGACGAGTATCTCGTCCAGAACGCCGACCGGGAGTTCGGCTTCAGTGTGTTGCGCGAACCAAAGTTCAATCCGACGGACGCATGGCTGTATCTGGCTATCGCCGGCACGTTGTGGGCTCAGATGGCATTCCAGTACAACGCCAAGGACAGGCAATTCCGCAGAGATCTCGGTGCCATCGCTCGCAGGATCGGCGTCCCTGCCGACTTGAAGCCGACCGACGCCGCATGGCTACGCATGAATGCTTCGGGCGACTGATCTGCTCGTCGCCGGCAAGATAGCGGTAAACCGTCGCGCGGGCGACGCCCAGCATCTTCGCGATGTCCGTGGCCGAGATGCCCTTATCCGGGAGACTGCGGGCTTTGGCAACGCCGGCGTCGTCGTCGGCCTTGCGGGGGCGTCCGCGCTTGCGCCCGTTAGCCGCAGCAGCGGCCAAGCCGGCGCGGGTGCGCTCGATCATCGTGTCGCGCTCAAGTGGGGCGAACACTCGTTCCAGACTTACCTGACCGGAGGACATCGCGCACCAATGATGAGTTGACACCTCGTCTGATTCTTCGACCGAGAGATCGAGTATATGGCCGCGCGGCAGGTTGCCTACAGGCCCCATTCCGTGACAAACCCCTCAAGGACGTACGAATCGTCGTGGCCGGCGAGTTCCATCCAGTTGGCTCGATCACGACGCGTCGGGTGGACCGTTAGAGGTAAACGATCTAAGACGTCGCGGAGGTCGGTTCTGTCTGCTGCCGTTGAATAGCAGATCCAGTCGGTCGCGTTTCCCCACCGTTCGCGGTCAATCAAGCTCGGACCTAGCGACTTAGGGGGAGGCTTGTGCAAAACCCAAATGAACGGGAAGAAGCAAATCTCCGCGAACACGTCGTAGTTCTGTCGGTCGCCAATCACTTGTTGCATCCAATATGCACTGGAAACTCGGCATTGCGGATGGTTGATTCGCGCAACGCGCAACTGGAGGCCACCGGGAAGACGAAGATCGTCTGCGTCTCGATGTAGCTCCCTCAAGAAGCTGTGATGAACCAGATTAAGCGATGGAGCCAGCGCAGCCATTCCGTAGAGGACTGATCGTGACACGCGACCCGGTGCTACCGGAATAGGAGGCACGCCCCAGCCGGTGCCCGGCAACATCACACCTCGATTCTGTAGTCGGTTGAAAGTTGCCATTCGCCTGCTGAGGTCGCCATAGGCAAGGTCGTACTTGCTGGCCAGTTCGTTACATGGCTGGCAAAGGGTTCGAAGCCACAAACCTCCTTCTTGTGGCGAGTCTTGGTACATGACCTCGTCGTGAATGTATGGCCGCATGCGAACGACGAACTGCGCGCGATTCCCGGCGCATTGGGGTGGAATGTGTGCTCGAGTCAATATCGTCGACTGTCGACACAGATGGCACAGAACCCCGGCCCTCGGCGCTGCGCCCACATAGTTGCGTTGTGGCGACATCCTCAGGCCATCGCCGCTTTGCGGTAGTTATAGACCGACTGTCGCGAGATCCCGAACTCCCGAGCGAGGGCAGCGACGGACTCGCCGGCGTTCATCCGCTTCACCAGGTCGACGGCCTGGGCGTCGGTCAGTGCGGCCTTGCGGCCCTTGTACTTGCCGGCGGCCTTGGCGATGGCGACCCCCTCGCGCTGGCGCTCCAGGATCAGTTCTCGCTCGAACTCGGCCACCGCGCCCAGCATCGACAGCATCAACTTGCTCATGGCGTCGTCGTCGCCGGTGAACGTCAGGCCCTGCTTTACGAACCGAACTGCAACACCCTGGGTGTTGAGTTCTGAAACGAGGCGTCGCAGATCGTCTAGATTGCGAGCAAGGCGGTCGAGCGAGTGCACGACGACGGTGTCACCCTCGCGGACGTAGTTGAGCAGTGCTGCGAGCTGAGGCCGGTCGGCATTCTTCCCACTGGCCTTGTCGATGAACACCTTGTCGATCTCGACGCCGTCAAGCTGGCGCGAGGTGTTCTGATCAGTAGTGCTGACCCGGATATAACCGACGCGTGTGCCGCTCATGTAGTGACTGCTCCTCCTCGACACCGGTACTGTCCAAATAGACTCTAAGGTGCTGGTGTAAAATGTCAAGTAATTGCGGAGAGGAGTCTATTTTGACGTCAGATGAGGCGAAGGAGGGCGTCAAGTTGGGGTGTGCCCTAGGTTGGATCTGACAGCGAGAGTCGAGTTCGATCGCAAGCGTCGTGAGTCCGATCGTTCCTGCGACGCGGCGCAGCCATCTCCGCAGCGAGTGTACGAAATGTAACGAAGCAACAAGATAGGGTGCTGAGTTGACGTTGCAGAGATTCGAGGTGTCTTGGGATTGCGGTTGGTGATTTGGATCTTCTGGACGCTCGTGCTCGCAAGCGTGCCGTACCTTGCAACCCTTATGACGCTGCCGCTCTCGCCGGAGGGAAGCCCGGGTTGGCTAGTCCGCCTAAGTGGATCGGGTCAGCTCATGCTAACTGGCGTGGCGCTCCTAGGGGGTGCGCTTCGGGAGCTCTACCTGTGCGAAAGCAAGCACTACGTTTCCGCGCGGAAGGTGCTTACCGGCGGCGTGGTCGCAACAGGGTTCGTAACAGTATGTGCGTACGGCTTCGTGTCCTACGGAATCGTTGCAGGGTTGATCTCGGGCAACTTGTTGAGCGCTGTTGCAACTATCTCGGCCGTTGTGTATTGCACATCAGCGATCGTATCCGGAATGGCTATCATGGCCTCACCACCTCCCATCCGGGCAGGTGGGGCCAACTGACCTTTAGGAACTGTCATGATGGAACCTGAGTTGCTAACCAGCGTTCTGACGCTGGTTGCGGGAGTTGGCATCGGTGCAGTCGCTAGCGGCGCTTGGGCGGTGATCTCTGACTGGAGGTCCTTGAACCGGACATCAGCCACGAGGAGGCGCGCGGAGCAGAAGCTAGCCGGCGAAACCAGAGACAGCGCATCCAGCGAACGGCTGGTCGAAGAGCTGGCTGCAGACCCTTCAACTCACGGCGCAATACGATTCAAGCTGGAGCTGCCCACGGATGGGAGAGTCCGAGTAGTGGTCGACCCGGGTGTGCGCGACGAAGTGCTCGCAGTCATGGACGCGACAACACGCGAGAAGTTGTTGGCCACCCTGCATGAAGCTGAACTCGACATCCAGCACCAGCAGTTTGACCGAGACCACAAGTAGGCAAGTTGCCCGACTGGTTCTGGGTCGCGCGACATCAGTCCTGCTTGGTGGCTTTTGCGACGCAAGCTCGGGATATCATCACAATCGGCTTAGCGCCGGAAGTGTTCGGCGGAGTCTGCCGCTAGCCGTGGCCATTTTTGCTGCGTCGACGGGGACGAGCCAGGGGTGTGTTTGTTGCCCGAAGTTGGGATGATCCTATGAGGGCATTAACGCGGAATTGGCATAGTTACATCAGCGGACCTTTCCGGATCTCGGGCATTGGGAGCGGTACCACGCTCTTGCGCACAGGTAGGTCCATGAATGGACAGTGAAGCTCGTTGATGTTTCTGCTTGTCAGTCCACGCAGCCATGGAGCGGTCGATTCTGGAGCTATCTCGAGTCTGCCGTCCTCCTTGAGCTGTCCGACTAGATTTCGAGGATCATTGAGTGCAACGGTGCATTTGCATATGGCACCATCCGACCGAATTACAAATGATGTTGGGGATGCCGCATAACAAGGAGCAACATGATCAGGTGCCGCAACTCCGAACAATTTATGCACGAACGCTAAGTCCTCAACAGAGGCAAACGTAAGCTCGGAATCGCTTGGGCCGCCCAATGGCTCGACTAGTTGTGGATTGAATTTGAAACGACTATCGTCTCCAAATTCGCTGAGCAAAGCCGCTGCCCAGTCGGGCATATGCTGAAAGTTTTCGGAGGTGACGTGCACTCGAATAGCGACCTCGACCTGAAGTTTTGAATCACGAATTGCTTGCAAATTATCCATAATCCTATGGTAGGTGCCGCTCCCCCCGGCCAGGATGCGACTGCGATCATGTGCCTCTGATGGACCGTCGAGACTGACTTGATATGCAATTACACCGCCGGTTTCTAGCAAGCCATCAGCGATTTCTGTTGTCAGCAGCCATCCGTTCGTTGTTGCACCTGCGGAAAAATGTGGATTGCTGGGAAGGGCATCAACAAGGCCAAGGGCATGAGCGCCGATTTCCTTAATGATGTCAGTAGCAAGGAGTGGTTCTCCGCCAAACCACTCGATGTGCAGTGATGAGAGATGAGGGAGCCTGGCACTGATTAAGTTCTTAACGGCCTTGATTGTGGTGGCCGACATTCGCCCCTGCTCGAATGATTCATAGCAATAGACGCATCTGAAGTTGCATTTCTCGGTAGGCAGGATGATTAGTTCTAGGCTTCGGTCATCGAGCATTCCTGCGAGGTCGCTGTCAGATACTCCAGGACGGTCTCTATATTGGGTTAAGGCAGCCATTATTCAAGCACCCATTGTTTCCCCTTACCCCGATACTACCCTCACTTTCCGAACCGACCGACCGCGCTCTGGACACAATCTCGGCTAAACGCTGATCGTTTATTACTACCCGACCAGTTTCGTCCAGCTCTACCGCATGAATTGGAATGTCTATTTCATCGTTGCTGTCAGTCACGGCAATCACGCTCCTTCGTATTGGCATCGGTAGCAGAAATGCTACGTCGGCAGTGAACTTTGGGCGGTGGATTGGACAACCTCGTGACGGCACGCGCAGTTTCTTGGGGCTTGGTGGAGCGAGGTTCCTTGTCAGGTCCCCGAGGCTTTGGCGTTCAAGCGGACCTAATGGTCACAGTCTGCAGCCCATTCGAAGGCGTCTCCGCCCGATGCTCGGGGAGGTGGTCACGTCGTCAAGTGCAAGCTGTTCGCTCATCAGGCGTGGCGAGACTGTGCATAGTCCCGTTGACGCTCAGCACGTGGAGTCTCGGTAGCCAGACTGCGCGCAGAATCCCCCCTCGGCGCGTGCGGATGAAGTGCTCGGGAGCATGATTCCACATCGTGAGCTTCACATCAGTGCCCTGGAGCTCGACGGTGCCGTCGACGTGGAAGGTGACCGGCACCGCGATCTCAAGCTGGCCCGGATCCCAAACCTTGCGGGCTTGAATCCAGTGCACGACGTGCCCTGGTCGGTAGGATACGCATTTCGACTTCGCGGGCCTGGACATAGCAGACTCCTCGACCTGGGAGCCTCCGAAGAGGCGCTCTTGCTCACACCGGTCGGTGCGGGCCGCTTCGTCATCCGGGCCACCCGTGAACGTGGGGTTGGCGTGCCGTCCAGCCGGAGCTTGGTGGGGCGGCAACTCATGAAGTGTGATCAGTGTAGTCGAGTGGACTGACCCGTCTGGCTGCCATTGTCAGGCGACATTCAACATCGCAGAAGGTTGTGGGAGCATGACTCGCCGAATCTCAGTTTCGGCTGAGTTCCAGCCGACCTGACCTACCCTGCCTGCATGGTTGCTCGCATCCCGGTATTCGTTTCGGCACCGACGTCGCTGTCCGCTGCTCAACAGAGAACGTACGACTTCATCATCGATTTGCTCGCCGGCGAAGAGCTGGAGCCGCGTGCACTTGGGCGTTCAGACTTCGGTGTTGACTACCCGCTGAAGGAGGTCTACTCGATCGCCCGGCACTGTTCGGGCGGAATCATCCTTGGGTTCGCCCAGATGCGCGCGACGGATGTTCTGGTAAAGCCGGGGACCCCCGATGAGAAGGTTCGGGCCTCTCTAGCGTTCCCAACTCCCTGGAACAACCTTGAGGCCGGAATCTTGTTCGGACTGAAACTGCCGCTGATGGTGTTTCGTGAGGAAGGCATAGAGGGCGGGGTCTTCGACTACGGCGTCAGCGACCTGCTCGTTCAGAACCTTCCAGCTGACGTGCCCGACGGCGATTCGGCCAGGAATCTGAGATTGGCGATCAAGAACTGGGTCGGAAAGGTTCGCGAGCATTATCGCGTGTACTGAACTGTCCGCCTACACGGCCATTAGCTCGAGTGCCGTTGGCTACGTCCAGAACCACCGCAACCTACCTACCACCCATCGTCAAGATCGTCATAGTCATCGTCGGGATCGATGGGGTCATCGAGATCGTCGGGATGAGAATTAGCCACAGTTGTGGGCGGCGGAGGATCGTCGAGCTTGGCCAGGATCTCACCCCACATGTGTTGGGGAACGACGTCTTTTACTGCCTCGCCGATCTGAGTTACCTTTGCCTGCAAGTCAGCAAATGTCGGGCTGAATTCCCCTGGAATCGAGCAGCGACTGCAGTCGAAGAGCTGCACTCATGCCGGTGGCGACGTCGACCTTGGTGTCATTGTCGACGAGATTCTCGTAGGACTTGACCACCACCGTCTCCAGAAAAGCCAACGGTGTTATCGCGGCGGCGATCCCTTCGACAAAGTCGACGGCATTTTCAGCTGCACGACGTTCGAGAATCTCGCGGTAGGTGGCCTGTGCGACGTTCTGCACCGGAAAGTGCCGTGCGCTGTGGTTGCGGACGCTGTCGATCGTCACTCGATCACGCGGGTCCAGTGCTGCGTTGCTCGCTTCGAGGGTGCGCACGATCATTGCGTAGCTCGCCCCCGACGCCAGTGAATCGTTGACCTTCTGACGTAGCTCGTCGTTGCGGCACACCCTGCAGCGGGGCTGCAGGTGAAACCTTTCCCGCGAGGCTACCTGTGTGCTCGCGTCTAGATCGCCAGCAGTCTGGTGGTTCCCTGTCATGCCAGGTTCTCCTTTGCTGAGTGTCGCTGGTTGCGTCGCCGGACAGCGCTGGTCCAAAAGGCGGTCACGCTGCCGACCGAAGATCGGGGTGCTCAGGGCGAAAGGCGCGGATCAGGTCGCGATCGCTGTCCCATCGCTTGCGGGAGTTGCAAGGGCCGCAAATAGGTTGGCAGTTCTCGAGATCGTGGCTGCCACCGGCGGCCACAGGGGTGCGATGGTCAATCTGGTCCCACGGACTGCCGCACATGACGCATTCGTCACCCCAGTATCCGACGAGTAACTCGCTTGTGAACGAACGGATTGCAGGGACGAGACAGTACCTGCGACATCGTGCGCGATAGTCCGATTCCCATGCGATGTGGGGCTGGTCCAGGTGCCGCCGACGGTCATACGCTGCGCGACATTGTCTGCAAACTGTTCGTCGTCCTGTTCGCCGGTTCCTATCGACAGCCATCGAATCCTGTGACTTGAGTTCGTGGCAATGGCTGCACTTCGTGAGTACTTCACTTGGCCATCTGGTCAGTTGGTCGGAATCGGGTGCGGGCCTTCTTTTTGGTCCAATTTGGTCTCCGGACGCCGGAGCCACGCTGCTTGTCGTGGCGGTGCTAAGGCGCTCACCCGTTTCAGCGACATGCCGGTGGTCCTCACTCATGGTCCAGCCCTCGACCCGCGTGCTTCTCCTGCTCTGCAATCCACGACTCAACTGCCGCACGGCGGTATCGAATCCGGTTGCCAGCCAGGAAGAAGGGGATGAAGCCGCCCTCTCTTCGCTTCTTACGTTGGAATCCCTCGGAGAATCCGTACTCCGATTGGCAGGTCCCCGATAGCCGGTCCAGGCAGTTCTAGAGCCAGTTTCTTCTAGCTGTCGGTCAGTCGATCTCGCAGCCCACAGGGTGGTGCTGGT
>NZ_JBHUXZ010000048.1:0-33148 GCF_042668985.1 Gordonia sp. NPDC057258 | reverse complement strand
GCCTGGCACCGCTATCAGACGATCGCGGCGATGACCGACCGCCTGATCACCACCAGCGCGTCCGGGTTCGTCATGGACGGCCACGCCGACTGCGCGGCCCGCATCGCCCGCCAAGCCGGGGTGTCCCGCCGGCACGCCGAAACCCTCATCGACGAGGCCATCGCACTGCGCGATCGGCTACCCGAGGTAGCGGACACGCTGCGTGACGGGGTCCTGTCGCAGTGGCAGATCCGGTTGGTCATCTCCCGCACCGAACTGATCCCCACCGATGACCCCATCACCCCCGCGTTGGATGCCGAGATCGCCGACACCGTGCGCCGCCGCACAGGTGTGTGGGACCGAGCGCGCCTGCGCGACATGGTCGACCGCCTGGTCTTCCGCCACGACCCCGACGCGGTACGGCAACGCCGCAAAGACGCCATGGATCAACGTGGGGTATGGACCCACGAACTGCCCGACGGCACCGCCGAACTCACCGCGGTGATGTCGGCGGAGAACGTGCGGATCTCGGCCAAAGCCGTCGCCATCCTCGCCGACTCGGTCTGCAAGCGGGATGGCCGCACCCAGGGGATACGACGATCCGATGCGATGTTCGCGCTGTTGACCCGCACCAGCTTCGACTGCCAGTGCGACGATGAACAGCCCTGCACCGCCGACATCCCGGACCCACAAAACGTCCTCGACGCGGTCCGCGCCGAAGTCGTGATCCATGTCGTCACCGATGCCACCACCCTGGCCGGGGCACCCGGGGTCGGGTTCCTCGACGAACACGGCATCATCAGCGACGAACACGTCCGTGACCTCGCCGCCCGCCCCGACGCCACCCTCAGCCCGGTCACCCCCGCCCGCACCCAACCCACCTACGTGGCCCCCAGCAACAACGACGCCGACCAGCGGCGGACCGCCCAGCGCCCGGCACCAGCCGAGGACACCCGAGCAGACGCCGCCACGACCGGCACCCGCGGCGGAAATAAAACGGACGCAGCCGAACCCGATCGACCCGTCGAGACCACCGCGAGTGTCGCGGTGGTCTACCCGGCGACGCACCCCGGCAACGGATACCGGCCCACCACGTCGTGCGCCGACTTCGTACGCGTCCGGGACGGATATTGCACCGAACCCGGCTGCACCCGTTCAGCGTTCGCGTGCGATCTCGATCACGTCACCGAGTACGACCACACCGACCCCGCCCGGGGTGGGGCGACGTCGAGTGAGAACCTCAACGCCAAATGCCGTCCCGGTCACCTGTTCAAAACCCACGGGGACTGGGTCGATGTGCAATACCGCGACGACGACGGACGCCTGGTCACCGAATACGAGACCCCCGAAGGGGTCACCCTGCCCGGCGACGCCGAAACCCTGGAAGACACCTTCCCCAACCTGCGGCGTATCCGGTTCGAACAAGCCGCCCAAGCCCCACCCACCCCACGGGTGATCACCGCCGTCAACCCGGAGCGCACGCACAGCCGACTGGACGCCAAACTGGCCCGCCGGCGACAAGAACGCGCCCGAAACAAACGAGCCCGCGAAGAACTCGACCGGTTGGACCCACCCCCGTTCTGACAAACACGAGCGTTCCCCTGATCGGGTGAAAACTCGCCGGTAACTTGTCCTTCTTCCTTGCGGCTGCGAACATTTGACGTGGTTTCACGATCGTGGAGACCGAATCAAACATGCCAATGGCCGGTGATCAGGTCGGCGGCGGGGGCAAGGGCGGGAAGACATGAACGGATTTCGACGGACGCTGCGCGCGTCCACGGTGGGTTGCGCGCTGTGCCTCGGCATGGTCGTACCGACTGCACTGCCCACAACCGCGTCGGCCGCGCCGGTGATTTCGGCCGAGACCCTGGCCACCATCGAGGGACTGAACGACGACGGCGTGTTCCGACCCGCGGAACCCGACGACGGGCTCGGTCCGGACTGGCTGTCGACGACGTTCCCTCATGTCAACGGGGACACAATCGTGGTAGTGACCCCCGGAACCGACGACGGCACCCTGTTCCCGCGCATCAGGGGACTCCGTGCCGGTCGTCAGGTCTTGGTCATCGAGTACCCCGAAGCACTAGGCCCCATTGTCTCGGGCCGGTCCGGCGCAGTTCTGCCGCTCTTCGCCCCGAGTTACGACGCCTCTCGGGATGTCGCCGTCGACAACAACCTCAAAGTCATGCGGGCGTTCGCACAGCAGACCGAGGGGCAGCCGTACGTCGTCTACACCGGCTACTCGCAAGGCGCCGAAGCCCTGGGCAATGCTGCGGAGATCGCGGTCGGTCAGCCGAACGGGATCGACGTCGACAACTCGACGATCCTGCTCATCTCCGATCCGCGGAGCCCGTGGGGCCTGAAGGCGTGGGCCGACAACAACGTCGTCGGTTCAGTGTTCGAACTGTTCGGCGCCGAGAGCAACGGAGCCCGCGATCCCGGCGCCACCGGCGACGATCTCCCCGTGGTTTCCGTCATCGTGGTCGGCGATCCGGTTGCCAACTTCCAGTGGCGAACGCTCAGGCCGGTGAGTTCCCTGCTCGTCAACGCGGCCGGCTTCATCGCGATCCATTCGGGCCTGGGCGAAGAGAACTACGGCAATCTCATCGACTACACCACAGCGCCGACGACGATGAAAAGCCGCGACGGCAATACGACGTACGTCGTCTATCAGCCGAAACACCACCCGCTCACGTTGGTCGCGATGATCCTCAACGACGCGGTGGGCATCGAACCGAGCGATGCCGATCTCGAGCGGTGGGACGCGGTCAACAACGCTTTCTACCCGCTGGTGACGCCGACCGAGTCGAACGCCGCGGTGCCGGTGGAGTCTTCGTCGACCGACGACGAGGACGCGGTCACCGCGCGTCTCGCGGAACCGGCGGACCTGGGCGAACCGCTGACCGAGTCGCCCGCGCCAGCCGAGATCGAGAGCTCTGACGCCCCCGCCGAGGTGACCCCGTCCGGAGGACGCCATCGCGCACCCGAGAACGAGAACGCAGACTCGGACACAACTCCGGAATCGACCCCGTCTGAGGGCGGGCGGCACCGCCTCACCGGCAGCGGACGGCACTCCGCAGAGCCCGAGTCGGAGGACTCGGAGCCGTCTGACACAAGCTCCGATGCCGACACATCGACTCCGGCCGAGTACACCTCAGACGTGTCAGACACCGATAGTGACACCTCGTCTGATTCGAGCGACGCCGAGTCCGGTGCGGCAGCCTGACAGCTGAAAGCCGACCGACGACAACGTATCCAACGTCCCTACCGAGCCACTTGGCGGTAGCGCCGGCTCCTCGCCTCTCGGCGGAGCCGCCGACAAGTCCAGCGCGGGGCCGAGCAATCACCCCCTCGACCCCGCGCTGGTCGAACTAGCAGCCGGCCGCTGGTTGAACCGGCAACGAGCCGCCACCCCAGCTGGTTGAGCCGGCAACGAGCCGCTGGGCGAGCCGCCCACCCCCAGCTGGTTGAGCCGGCAACGAGCCGCTGGGCGAGCCGCCCACCCCCCGCTGGTTGAGCCGGCACCGAGCCGCTGGGCGAGCCGCCCCCCCCGCTGGTTGAGCCGGCACCGAGCCGCTGGGCGAGCCGCCCACCCCCCCCGCTGGTTGAGCCGGCACCGAGCGGAGCGAGGCGCCGAGTCGAAACCACCTGGCGACCTACATCGAGAACCTCACCCTTGCCCGATGAGGAACGCCGCCACCGCAAAGGCGATGAGCACCAACGAGATCGCGCACCCGAGCACCACTTGTTTGGCGGTCGACATGGGTGCGTACGGGTCTTTGTACTCGTACCGGTAGGTCGGTGGGCTGGAACTCTCGGCGTCGGCAGTATGCCGCGCCGAGCCGTGGCTGGGTTGTTCCGGGAATTGGTCATGTGAGGGTAGACGCGGCGTACCCCCCGGTATCGCGTTCACCGGACCATCATGCCCGCGTCACGGAGATTTCGCACCTCGCGTGCGTCGTACGATCGGGTGAATCCGTTGTGGCCGTTGCGATTCGGACCACAATCACGGCTCGAACCTTCGCGTCTCACACGTCCAGCGTTCGCTCGAACAAAGAATCCCCAGCAGTCTCAGACTGCTGGGGATCGTTGTGGTGGCCAGAGTCGGGATCGAACCGACGACCTTCCGCTTTTCAGGCGGACGCTCGTACCAACTGAGCTACCTGGCCGGAAGGTACCGGTTGACGATGAACCGAAACCTTTGGCGACCCTGACGGGACTCGAACCCGCGACCTCCGCCGTGACAGGGCGGCGCGCTAACCAACTGCGCCACAGGGCCTTGTTAAATTATCTGCGCGGTCCTCGTTGCCGAGTGCCGCGCAGGCGTACCCCCTACGGGATTCGAACCCGCGCTACCGCCTTGAAAGGGCGGCGTCCTAGGCCGCTAGACGAAGGGGGCCGGTCGTGTTCTCCGTTGGGAGCTCGCATAGCTTATGACAGGTCTCGCGCAAACCACAAATCGACTGGTCAGACCCATAAATGAAGCATCGCGACCAGCTCGACGACACGCACACCGAGGGTCACGTTCGCACCGTTTGCACACGTTGTAAACTCATCGACGCCCCGGCTCGCCGGGGCCCTGCCCCTATAGCTCAGTTGGTAGAGCTACGGACTTTTAATCCGCAGGTCCCAGGTTCGAGCCCTGGTGGGGGCACCATCATGACGATCCGAAGAGGTCCAGTGCCGAGTTAAGCCAGGCACCGCCTCGCGGTTCCATCAAAGTGCCTATCGGCGTGCCAGACGAGCTCCCCAAGACGGACAGGTTCTGCTTGCTTGCTCATCTGAAACGCGCCGCAGTTCAGATAGACCGAATACCGACCCGATGACAGACCAGTAGTTCTGCCCGCGCGGCCGTTCTGAACCGGAGGCACGACCGCCTGCCTTCGCGCCCGAGTCGGCGCGGATTCAGTCTGGCCCTTCGCCGGGAAATGTCCGAACTCGCCTGAAGCACAGCGAGACTCGGTGTCACCTGATCGGACGAACTCTGTCTTCACGGGGCTCGTGGGACGACGGTGCCTGACTACGATTCTCAGGTGACGCTATCCGCCCGGTTGGGCTCTCTGGCCATCCTCTGTCTCCTTGTGGCCGCATGTAGCACGTCGGGCGACGGCAGCCCGAGCTCCCCGTCGGAGAGCACGACCGCGTCCGCCGACACCTCCCCTGTCGTGGTCGTGCTCGACGGATCAGAGTCGATGCTGACTGCCGACGCTCCCGGCCCCCGCATCGACGCTGCACGCGCCGCCGTGACGGATTTTGCGACGGGCCTCCCCGACGGCACACCGTTCGGACTCGTCGCCTACGGGAACACGCTCAGCGCGAAAACGACGCGCCAGGCGGCCGGCTGCCAGGACGTCACGACGATCATGGATCTGGCACCCATCGACAAGGGGGCAGCAACCGAAGCCATCGCCGGTGTCGAGGCCCAGGGATGGACCCCACTGTCGAAGGCTCTCACCCAAGGTGTCGAGCTGCTGGCGGGCAGCGGAGGGTCCGTCGTTCTGGTCTCCGATGGAGAGGCAAACTGTCCGCCCGATCCATGCGACACGGCCCAGCAGCTACGCGCTCGCCACCCCGACGTCACGATCAGCACCATCGGCTTCCGTTCGACAAACACCCAGCTGGAATGCATCGCCCGCGAGGGCGGCGGTGTGTACATCACGGCAGACAACTCGCAACAGCTTGCCGCACGGATCGCCGCCGCCCGTGACGCCGACTCGGCGTCGGCGAAGCTGACCAACACCGGACTGGCCGGGGTGAACCTGGGGTCTCGGGCCGATGAGATCAGAGCCACGACGCCAGGCTTCCCGGGACTGTCCACGGGAACGGTGGACGGCGACCGCGTGGTCGTGCGCTGGCGCGACTGCGAGTGGGTATTCGCCGAGGGCGTACTGGTCGAGATCCGCCCGCTCGGATCGGCGGTCACGACAGTCGACGGGGTGACGGTCGGCACTCCGATGAGTCGCGTCGTCGAACTGTTCGGCAAGCCGGTTCGTGACGACAAGGCCACGTCCACAGCATATTTCGCAGCTGATGAGCCCCGCGGTATCGCACTCAAGGTTTCCTACGACGGCGATGTCGCCAGCGGTACCGTCAAGACTCTCACCCTGTGCATGTGTCTGCCGAAACCGGCTTCCCAGGACGAGGCCGACAACTGCGGGCCCACAGCCGATTTCCCGAAGCTTCGCGTCGTCGCCAGAGGTGTTGATTGCCAGAGCGCCCTCCGTCTCGTCGAACGCTACGTCGACGATCCCCGCACCCAACGCGGTGATCGTGGCGCGCAACTCGATTCGTGGGGATGCAACATCCTCGGCGCAGCGGAAACCGAGGCGGGTGAACCTGTCATCCGCTGCAAGCGGCCCGACGGCGCGCAGGTCACGGTCGAGGAACCAAGAGGCGCTTCGACGGAGAACACGGCCCCGACGAAGCAGGACGTCTGCGCCGCATGGCTAAAAGTCTCGGACCTGTACCGAACCAGGACTCTGATCAACTCCCGCGGTCCTGCAGGTGGCCTCGAAGCTGTTGCCGAACTTGGCGACCTCGCCACGAGGTACCCGGACGAAGCCGTTCAGTACGAGGGCACATACCTGGGGGAGCTCGCGGACAACGGATCGGTGAGTATCTCCGCCTTCACCTCGCAGCAGAACCTGAAGGCCTTTTGCCGGGCCTGAGGTACTGCGCCACTCCCATACATCTCACAGAAGAACCGGAATTCCAACATGATCGACGGCCACAGTTCCCTGATGACCCGCGTCCGCATCACGACTCTCGCAGCCCTCGTCTGTCTGCTCAGCACCGTCCTGGCGGTGCCGGCGACAGCGACCCCGAGTGGCCCCGAATACGTCGCCTTGGGCGACTCGCGCGCTGCCGCGCCAACGAACGGTTCCACCCTGCGCCCAGACGGTTGCGGGCGCACACCCGACGGCTACCCGGTACACGTGGCCGCGCGCCTCGGACTGAGCCTGCGGTCCGTCGCCTGTGTCAATGCCACCACCGCCAATGTCACGACGACACCACAGCTGACGCTATATGGTCCGCGTCCTGTCCAGACTCGCGTGCTGTCCCGGTCGACGAAGCTGGTCACTCTGTCGATCGGCGGTATCGATCTGCAGTGGTGGTCGCTGGTGTCGTCCTGTTTCACCAAGACGTTCGGCCCCGACGCGCGTTGCCGCGCCAACCCCTCGGTGACAAGACGAATCAACTCCGGTCTGGCCTCACTCGCACCAAAGATCGACGCCACGCTGACCCGGATCGGACAGCGCGCTCCCAACGCGCGCGTCGTTCTCGTCGGCCACGGCGGTTACTACGGCCGGACCGGCTGCCCAGGTCAGGCGAACATCAGCACCGCTGACGCTGCATTCGTCCTACGGTTCTTCGAGCGCTTCAACGCAGTGCTCCGAGACTCCGCTCGAGCACACTCGGTTGTTTTCGTCGACGTGGCCGGGCCTGCCGCCGGACATGACGCATGCGCAGGTTCAGCTCGATGGTTCGAGGGAAACATCTCGCGGTCGGCAACCCAGGTACGCCACCCCACCCCGCTCGGCAGCAAGGCCATCGCAGACCTGGTCGTCGCGGCGCTCTGACCCGTGGTTGCGCCGGTTCCAGCGGAGCGAGGCGTCGAGTCGAAGCCACCCCAGGTCGTCCTGTCAGCGGCACTCACTCCGCGCGGGTTTCCCGCGCAGACGATCGTCGAGCCACGTCAACGTGTCGGGCAGGCCGGCGAAGATCCCGGTCATGTGTTCGGCCGGGTACTCGCGGTACGACGCTGATGCCCCAAGCGCGCACTGCTCGGCGAACAGGGCGCGAGCCTGGCTCGCCGGTATCCACCACTCGTAGGTCCCGTGATAGATCCGCAGCGGCATCGTCGCCCGGTGATCTTTCATCGAGGTGATCGCGAAGAGACGCTCGGCGACGGGTGAACGGTAAGGATCGGGGTCGACCGACAGCACCTGGGTGGGTATGTGCGACACACCCAGGGCACCCATCCCACTGGTACACAGGTCCCGCATCGGAGACGTGGCCAACCAGCGTGCCGCGTTGTTCGCCATCGCGAGGACTTCGGGACGTTCCCGTGCGACACCGAGCATGGCGGCGTGGAACACCCCGGAACCGAGGTTGGCGTTCATGGCCCCGGCCAGGGAGCGGTAGTCGGCCGGCACACCCCCGTATGCCGCGCCGACGATCCGCCCGGCCTGCTCCGGGGCGTAGGAATCGGCAAGCTTCGCCGCGGCATTCGTGGCAATCGCGCCACCGGAGTATCCGTGCATGGCGATCGGTCCGGTGGCGAAGTTGTCGGGGTCGAGCCGGCCTGCCGCCCGCAGCGAGTCCATGATCACGTGCGCTGCGACGTACGGTTCGGCGTACGCCATCCGGGGTCCGGTGTGGTCGGGCATGATCACCGCGTAGCCGCGGTCCAAGGCCAATTGCGCGAACGGCGGGATGAGGTCGGTGGTGTTGGTGTCGGCGTGATAGCCGTGAGCAAGCGTGTAACCGGGCGTGCACTTCGTCCCGAGCGCGACGATCGGCGAATTGTGAACCAGCACCGGACGCGACCGCGGTCCCTTCCATGCCTTGGCAGGGACGAGGAGGGTCGCGGTACCGAAGATCGGCTGATCCCCGGCGTCGACGCTCCGGAACTTGATCTGGCGAGCCGACCGCAGCGGAACCGTCATCAGCAACTGCGCCGTGCGCATGACATCGCGAGTGGCGATCACATCTCCGGCAGCACGGCGTGCGAGGTCGGCCGGCCATTGATCGAAGAACCGGTCGCCGCTCGGCGAGGGCATGACCGCCTCGCGAAGTTCCTGCAACTCGTGAGAGGCACCGGGCGTCACCGAGCGGGCAGGTATGCGGTGCAACCTCTTCACCGGCGGTGCCGGCACAGCGGCGTCGATGGCCTCGGGAAGCGCGGAAGGCGCCGGACCGAGATTCGGCGGCTCGGCCAACCCCTCCGCAGTTCCTCCGATCGCACCGATCGTCATCCCCGTCGCAATCACTGCAGAAATCGCTGCGCGCAGCGCCCAGCCCCGCAGGTTCCACCATGCCGGCATCGCCGATACTCCTCGTCACACAAGCGATCACGGACCGGAACACCCCGCTGGTCAGCCACTTCTCGCATCGAAATCGAACCCCCGTCATGGTAAAGGGTTGGCGCTAACGGTCGGCGACGGCCCTGTTGACTGTCCGACGCCGGATCAACCGTTCGGACTGTTCGACGCGATCCTCGGATCGGCCGCCGTCACCCGATCGATGACCTTCGTCGACGTGGCCTCCGCCACCGTCGGGCACGACGCCTGTCCCGGAGCGGGTCGATGGTTCGAAGGCAATTCGTCGCGGTCACAGACTCAACCCCGCCATCCGACGCCACTCGGAAGTAGAGCAATCGCAAATTTGATCCTGAACACGCTCAGAGGACCTTCAGATCATCGCGGAGTCGCTTCAGGCAAGGTTCCGACCGTTACTCGGATGTTGTTGCCTGCGTTGCGCTTCAGTTGCCTTGTCAAAAAGCAGTAAGGCTGGCAATCTCTTCGAGGGTGCAGATTCCGTCTTCGATGGCCCTGATGAGCAGGGCGATCTTTGACGGCGCGGGTCGGCCGACGACTCGGTACTTGTCGCGGATCCGGGTGAGGTGAGTATGCACCGTGGATTCACCGACGAAGAGTCGTCGGGCGGCCTGCTGCTTGGAATCACACGCGAGCCACACGGTCAGCACCTCGATCTCGCGCTTGCTGAGGGCAGGCCGCCCTACCGAATCAAGAGCCTGAATCGTCATCGTTGCACTCCCGCTGGTCTGCTGTTGCTGATGGGAGTGACGTTAAGACGGTCGCGGTGTCGGCGACAGACCGATCTTGCGGGGGCACCCGCGATGGTGCCACCGCCCCGGGGGGCATAGATAGTCAAGCGAACGGTCTGCCCGTACGTGGGACGGCCTGGGTTCCGAGACGAGGAAGCTCCTCTACCTCATCGGCGGTGATCTCGGTGCGTCGTGTGCCGGCGGCATCGGTCACGAGTACCGAGGCCACGGTTTCCCGGCCGGATGGCCACATGCGTACGCACACGCGCCCGCCCGCCGCTTCTTGCAAGGCGTGTGCCGCTGCCTCACGCACTGAGGCAATGACAGCGGGGTCCTGTTCTGGCGTACCGGAATCGTCGAGAAAGATGACCTCCACGCCCCGCTGTCGCGCGCTGTACGCGGCTTCGTCGAGTTCGAGCGTGGACAGAATCGGCGCTCTCAGCCGGTCGCGCAGGTGGGCCTCGAGTAGTGCGCACTCTCCTCGCTCAGCTGCGGTGAGGGGTTCGCCTGACGCGATCTTCTCGATCATCGGACGGGCGAGGCGATCGAGGTGGCGTGCTTGCTTCTCGCGCTCATCGGCGCCGGCGGTTTGCGCAGCCAGTTCGGCGACGCGTTCGGTTGTCTGCGCCCGTAGCGAGAACACCGCCTTCGCCGTGGGCCGAAGAGTGAACGACAGGAGAGTCGCCATCGCCAGAGGGGCTGCGTCGATGGCAACAAAGCTGATGCCGTACGCAGCGCCCCGACCGTCAGCGACGGCCCACGCTGCGAACACAAGCACCATTCCGAGCAAGCCGATCCAGGGCGCGATCCGCCGGCCGCGGACATTCATGAAGCAGTAGATCGACGTCCCGCCGCCGTGTATCCAGGTCTGCAGAGGTGAACTGAGAACCGCGGGGGTCGCCGACAACACAAGTGCACAGGCCACCGGCCCCGAGGCGGTCAGCATCAGCGTCGTCCCGAACGGGAGCGGATCGCCGGGGACGAGGACGAGCGCGAGCGTCGCAGCTATCAGGATGACCGGTCCCAGTGCCGCCACCCAGGGAGTGGTGTAACTGTTGACCGTGGCCACGGTCACGATGACCATCGCGATGAGGTAGCTGCCGATGATGAGCCATGCACCGCGCGTTCGCATTCCGAGCAAGTCGCGAATGTCCTCGCGCCCACCGGTCGGGGTCAGCATCACCGCTCCCACTCCAAGCGCACACGAGTACCGCGCATCGGCGCCGACTCGATGGTGGCGGAACCACCGATCTGCGACATCCGCTCACGGATGCTGATGGCGATTCCGAGTCGGTCGGCCGGCACCGTCGACGGTTCGAAACCTTGCCCGTCGTCGGCTACTTCTACCTGAAGCCGGTCATCTGTGATCTCCACCGAGACAATCGTCTTCGACGCCCGCGCGTGATGGCCGCTGTTGCGCACTGCCTCCCCTGCCGCTGCCGCGATTGTATGGACCACCGTGGCGGGATAGCCGGCGTCTGAGCTGTCGATTGTCCGGCGAACCTCGAAACGCCGGGTCGGGTCCACCGTGGCCGTCACCTCACTGAGATGCGTCAGAACAGCATCGGGGGTCATCGTGCCGTCGGTGTCGGTGTCGCCGCGGATCCTATCGAGTGCGTGCAAGGTGGCCTGGGCTTGAGCGGCCAACTGCGTGGAGTTCCCTCGGCGAGCGGCGACCAGCAAGGTCGCCATGACGCCGTCGTGGGTGAGTTGATTGAACCGTTGCCGCTCGTTGGCGCGGGCCTGCGACGCGGCGGCGGCCGCCGCCGTTCGGTAGGCCTGCGCCCGCGTGTCATCGAGAACCGTTGCGGTACGCATCCCCATGACCGCTGCGGCGAAGTACACGAGCGAGAAGGCGAATGCCCACGCCATGTCCGGAACGAACAGCCCGCTGCGTGCGACGTCGCGGGCCACGTAGTTGATCGTGACGGTCGAGATCACCACCACCACAAGCACGACAAAGGCGTAGGTCGGACGCATGGCCAGTGCGGCGGCGATCGCAGCCAATCCACAGAAAGAGAAGAACCATATGCCGGTGGTTTCGGAAAGGTGCGCGCCGTTCCAGCCGAAACCCCACGTGAACACCGCCGCCAGATAGCCGCCGGTAGCAAACCCTGCACACACTCGTAGGGCTCGAGGCGACCCTCGCCACGCGAGCGGCCCCAGCGCGAGCCCTGGACCGAACACGACAACCAGTGCGGGCACCGTCCACCACATGTGCATCACTGCCAGTGACGCCGCGATAGCCGGGGAGGTGAGCACCAGGTACACCAGGTAGCCACAGGCGATGAACACAGCGAATTGCCGCAGAATCCGCTGACCTGCGGACTCGTCGAGTGCGACGTCGCGATCAGACGCTATCTCCGCCGTCGAAGCCGCCGCGGTATCGGTAGCCATCCGTCCTCTATCGCTCGAAACATCAAATGCTGCCGGGTCGGCGCGGGTCGCCCCACTGCGGCGTACTTCGTTCTGATCCGACCGACGTAGTCACTGACCGTGTCTGGGGACAGGCTCATGGATTTGGCAACTCCGGCAGTGGATTCGCCTGCGGCATACAGCTCGAGGACACGTCGCAGCTGTGGTGGTAGGTCGACGAAGTCGTCGTCGGCATCGATCGCAGCTGCCCAATCCACCGTCGGAGTCTCCTCCCCCGAGAGCACCGCTCGGATGGCAGCCAGAAGTACGTCGTCGTCAACGTTCTTGCGCAACACCGCTTTCACCCCCGCACTGGCTGCCAACCGGACCAGATAGGGTTCGTCTCCGGAGGTGTAGGCAACAGCCGGGATGTCGAGTTCAGCGAGACAGTCGACGTTGATCTGCGGTGAACTCCCGTCCTCCAACCGCAGATCGAGGACGACCAAGTCGAGATCTCGGGTCTCTGTCAGCAACTTCGACACTGTCGCTGCGCCGGCGGTGAACTCCAGGTCCGGCTGGTCCCCGAGAATCGCCCGCAGCCCGGCGACGATCGACGGGTGATCATCGACGACTCCGATCCGCGCGCGCTCGCCCCGTCGCACCACCATTGCGCAATCATGACCGACGCCCCTCGACCACGGTG
This sequence comes from Gordonia sp. NPDC057258, assembly GCF_042668985.1. Taxonomy (NCBI): domain Bacteria; kingdom Bacillati; phylum Actinomycetota; class Actinomycetes; order Mycobacteriales; family Gordoniaceae; genus Gordonia; species Gordonia sp. NPDC057258. The sequence continues at coordinate 20,321 of NZ_JBHUXZ010000048.1, read as the reverse complement.
GCAAAGTTGCACGGATCACATCCGCTCGCGTCTCGGGGACCGCGTGTTGACATCACTGACGCTAGCCCGTCGACTCGAAGCTCTGTATCGACTGAACGGGCTGTTCTCAGTCGGCCACAGGGCGCCATCGGACCGGCCTGTCAGACGGTGCCCAGACCTCTCGTAACGTTCACCGACACGGCTGGGATACTCCTGCCGTGACCCGATTCCGCCTCGCACTCGTCGCCGTTCTCGCCATCGCGATCAGCTGCATGTCGGTACCGTCGGTTCTCGCCGCGCCGGCGGCACCCGCATACGTCGCCTTGGGAGACTCACGCGCCGCAGCGCCGACGCTGACCTCGGCACAAAATCCGGACGGGTGCGGCCGTACCCGCGACGCCTACCCGACGCACCTCGCCGCCCAGCTCCGGATGAGCTACACCTCCGTTGCCTGCGTGAACGCCACCACGGCAGACGTCACGACCCGCCGACAGACGACATCATTCGGCGCCCGGCCCGTCCAGATCGACGCACTGTCGTGGTCCACACGCCTCGTGACTCTCTCGATCGGCGGCAACGACCTCCGCTGGTGGTCGATCGTCTCCTCCTGCTTCACGCCCAGGTTCGGCCAAGACGCCCGGTGTCGCCAGGATCGAGTCATGGCCGACCGGATGACCTCGGCCCTCACCGCAGTCGCACCGAAGATCGGCGCAACTCTGAGCACCATCGCCGCCCGCGCACCCCTCGCTCGCGTGGTCCTCGTCGGACACGCCGGCTACTACGGCCGAACCGGCTGCCCCGGCCAGGCGAACATCAGCAACGCCGACGCCGCGTACCTACAGTCCTTCTTCAAGAGATTCGACGCCATCCTCCGAACCGCCGCCGTCACCCGATCGATGACGTTCGTCGACGTCGCCTCCGCTGCCGTCGGACACGACGCATGCGCCGGCGCAGCCCGCTGGTTCGAGGGGAACGCCTCGCAGTCCCAGACCCAACCCCGCCACCCGACGCCTCTCGGCAGCCGTGCGATCGCGAATCTGATCGCGCGATCACTCTAGGTCGAGCGCTCCACAACCGAAGAGCTACGAGCCGGCCCTCTCGTCGGGACAGCGCGAAGCGGACAACAGACACGCCGCGTCGGTACAAATCTGTGCCAACTCATCGGCGCGTTACGGCGCTTCAACGAACCCCCACGCGGCAGCATTCTTCACTCCCGACGCCCTATCGGCGCCCCCTTTCCGGCGTGATTCGCGAGCGTTCGGATTGCATCCCCGACGCCTCGAGAAAACGATTCACAAACAGTGGCGGTCAATAGTCAACCGCGGTTCATCAACCTGGGATTGTCAACTAGAAAATCGCGGGTGATTGTCATCACAGGCCATCCAGCCCTTTGCCGTACTCGCCAGTAGGCATCGGACAAGCTGTACATGCAGGTCAGACCACCGACAGATGGTGCCGAGGTGGCCCATCGATGTCGTGTCAACACGCTGATCGCGTTTCGAGACAGTCGACAAGAATCACGTGACAAACGTCTCCGGGCCGATTTGACCAAGACAGATGAATCGACCCGACGTCGGGCATTGAGTCATTCGTCCCACTTACCGGACTTTCTCGACAATGCGGTGCCATAGACCGGAACAACGTCGAAAAGAAACCATGTGAATGGCGCGGAATGCGTTGTAGTGTTCCGATCTGCCAAGGCAGTGGGCCGCTCGAATACACCGGCCGTTCGCCTTTTGTTTCACTCAGGGGGAGTACATGAGCGTTCCCATCGACCGGGTCACGCGTGCCTTAATCGGCACGGAGCGTGCTCCTGACGCGACGCCGACGACGCGGCACCGATGGCTGGTCGCGTACGCGCGCCACGTCGCCTGGACCGACCTGGCGCTCATCTCGATCGCCGTCCTGGCAGGGCAATTCCTGCGGTTCGGCGCCGACCCGTTCCGGCCGATCGGACGCGACGGTATCCCCGCACTCCTGGTCACCGTCACCCTCATCGTGGGGTGGCAGACAGCGCTGCGCGTCACCCAGTCCGGTGACCCGCGCATTCTCGGCGCCGGGCCGGTCGAGTATCACCGTGTCCTGAGCGCGTGCTTCGCATGCTTCGGCGTCTGGGCGATCGCCGACGTGGCCTTCGCACTGGGTATTGCCCGCGGTTTCATCGCCATCGCGCTGCCGGCCGGCACCCTGATGCTCGTCGCCGGACGATGGGGCTGGCGACGACATCTCTTGCTGGGCCGCGAAACCGGACGATACCTCCGATCGGTCCTGGTCGTCGGCTCGCGAGCGTCCGCGCGGGCACTCATCGATCGGTTGGACGAGAATCCCGCTCTGGGTTACCGGGTCGTCGGGGTCTGCCTCACCGATGTGCCCGGCGCCGCTGCCACACCGCGGTTCTCCGGACTCGCGACCCACCTCGGGGGCGCCGACGTCCCGGTCTTCGCCGGCCACGACCGCGCTCCCGAACTGGTCCGCACCTGCGGCGCCAACACCGTCGCGGTCACGTCTGCCGACGCTCTCGGACACCGGGCGATGCGCGAACTGTCGTGGGAACTCGAGAACTGCGACGTCGAGATGCTCGTGGCCCCGGGACTGATCGACGTCGCCGGTCCGCGGATCACCGTGCGGCCCGAGGCGGGACTCCCGCTGCTCCACATCGATCGTCCGCGGTACAAGGGCGCCAACCGTTTCCTGAAGCAGACCTTCGACAAGGTCCTGACAGTGGTTGCGCTGGTAGTCCTTTCGCCGCTGCTCGTACTGTGCGCACTGGCCGTCAAGCTCGACAGCAGAGGTCCGGTGTTCTACCGCGCCGAACGCATCGGCACCGACAACACCCCGTTCGTCATGTGGAAGTTCCGGTCGATGGTCGTCGACGCCGACACCATGCGTGCCGGTCTCGCCGTCCGCGACGACGGGAACGGGGTCCTGTTCAAGCTCCACACCGATCCGCGGGTCACCCGCGTCGGCCGGATCATTCGGCGCTACAGCCTCGACGAGCTGCCGCAGTTGTTCAACGTGCTGGGCGGGACCATGAGCCTCGTCGGTCCGCGCCCGCCGTTGCGCGAGGAAGTCGAATCCTACGACCTGGTCGTCCGGCGGCGCATGCTCGTCCGGCCGGGCATGACCGGCCTGTGGCAGATCTCCGGACGCAGCGACCTGTCGTGGGAGGACTCGGTGCGTCTCGATCTCTCCTACGTCGAAAACTGGTCGCTGACTTCGGATCTCGCCATTCTCTGGCGCACCGCGAGTGCGGTCCTGTCCCGCCGGGGCGCCTATTGACCGCCGCGTCCGATCACCCTCCGCACCACCACCACGGATCGACACCATTCGAAGGAAGCATCATGAAAAAGGCCCTGATCACCGGGATCACCGGTCAGGACGGCTCCTACCTCGCCGAGCTGCTCCTGTCCAAAGGCTATGAGGTACACGGATTGATCCGACGCTCGTCGTCGTTCAACACCGCCCGGATCGACCACCTCTATCAGGACCCGCACGACCCGTTCGCCCGTCTTTTCCTGCACTACGGCGATCTCAGTGACGGAGCGCGACTGGTGACCCTGTTGGCGTCGATCGACCCGGACGAGGTCTACAACCTGGCCGCGCAGTCACACGTCCGCGTCAGCTTCGACGAGCCCGAGCACACCGGTGACACCACCGGCATCGGCTCGGTCCGACTGCTGGAGGCGGTGCGCCAGGCCGGGATCCGCTGCCGGTTCTACCAGGCGTCCAGCTCGGAGATGTTCGGCGCGTCTCCCCCGCCGCAGAACGAGGACACCCTGTTCTACCCGCGCTCGCCGTACGGCGCGGCGAAGGTCTACTCGTACTGGGTCACCCGCAACTACCGCGAGGCCTACGGTCTGTTCGCGGTCAACGGCATCTTGTTCAACCACGAATCTCCCCGTCGTGGAGAGACATTCGTGACGCGCAAGATCACCCGTGCCGTCGCCCGGATCAAGGCCGGCGTGCAGAAGGACCTCTACATGGGCAACCTCGACGCGGTACGCGACTGGGGTTACGCACCGGAGTACGTCGAGGGCATGTGGCGGATGCTGCAGGCCGACGAACCGTCCGACTACGTACTCGCGACCGGCGTCCCCTTCACCGTCCGCGATTTCCTCCAACACGCCTTCGACCACGCCGGCCTCGATTGGCGCGACCATGTCGTCTTCGACGAACGCTACCTGCGTCCCACGGAAGTGGACTCGCTGATCGGCGACGCGTCGAAGGCCGAACTGGACCTCGGGTGGCGAGCCGCGGTCCGCGCGCCGGAGCTCGCCCGCATCATGGTCGACGCCGACATCGCGGCCCTGAAATGCGAGGGCACGGAATGGATCGACACGCCGCACCTGGTGGCCTGGAGCCGGGCGTCATGACTCGGTCCGCACGACGACGTGGCTGGGAGCCCGGCCCACTCGACCCGCTGACCTCGGTGTACGTCGCCGGCCACCGCGGACTCGCCGGTTCGGCTCTCGTGCGTGCGCTGCGGCGCCGCGGTATCTCCGACATCATCGGGCGGACCAGTCGTCAGCTCGACCTCCGTGACCGGCACAGCGTCTTCGAGTTCTTCGCGCACAACACACCTGACGTCGTGATCCTGGCGGCTGCCCGCGTCGGCGGGATCGCCGCCAACAACACCTGGCCCGTCGATTTCCTCTCCGAGAATCTGCGCATCCAGGTGAACGTTCTCGACGCGGCGGCCGCGTACGGCGTGGAACGCCTGCTCTTCCTGGGGTCGTCGTGCATCTACCCCAAGTTCGCCCCGCAACCGATCCGGGAGGACGCGCTGCTCACCGGCGCCCTGGAACCGACCAATGATGCATACGCGGTCGCCAAGATCGCCGGGATCATGCAGGTGCAGGCCACGCGACGTCAGTACGGACTGCCCTGGATCTCCGCGATGCCCACCAACCTGTACGGACCGAACGACAACTTCTCCGGCGACACGAGTCACCTGCTGCCGGCGATGATCCGACGCTACGAGTCGGCGCGCCGGGGGGCCGCGCCGAGCGTGACCAACTGGGGAAGCGGGACGCCGCGTCGCGAACTCCTCCACGCCGACGACATGGCCGAGGCCTGCCTGTACCTACTCGAGTATCACGACCACCCGCGCCAAGTGAACATCGGTACCGGCGTGGACCATTCGATCGCGGAGATCGCCGAGACCGTCGCCGACGCCGTGGGTTACGACGGCGCCGTCGAGTGGGATGTCAGCAAGCCCGACGGGACACCGCGAAAGCTTCTCGACGTCAGCACGATCCACGAACTGGGATGGCGGCCGACGATCGATCTCGAACGGGGTGTCGCCGACGTGGTCGAGTGGTACCGGGCGACGCACCACCCGAAAGATGGCCGGTACTCAGAGGTCGGGGCCGGCGATGTCCGGACCTGAGTCATCGGTGATCGCCGACGACACCACCACCGTCCCGGGCGCGACGTCCCGGGAGACCACCGCGGCGGCACCCACGACCGCACGTCGGCCGATCGTCACCGGTCCGGTCACCCGCGCACGCAACGCAATCCACGCACCGTCTTCGACGACGAGCTCCCCGTGCGCATCGGCCGGGCATCGCAACACCGCGGCCTGCGACAGCACGACGTTCGCGCCGATCCGGATCGAACCGGAACCGTCCAGCGTCACGCCCTCACCGATCCACGAGTCCTCGCCGATCGCGAGCCGTGCCGGACTGGTCACCCGTACGCGTGGCCGCATCAGCACACCGCGACCGATCTGCGCACCGAACACCCGAAGCGCCGCCAGGCGAAGCGAATTGGGTACGAACACCCATCCGATCGCACGCATCACGAAAGGCCAAGCCAGCGATGACAACTGAGCTAACACGATCACCATCGTATCGAATCGGACGCCTTTCGGGCCCGGCGAGCGCTGTCCAGCCACCGGTTCGGTCCGGGGGTCGCAAGTGTGTCGACTTCATCGCGATCAACTACGCGCCCGAGGTCACCGGTATCGCGCCTTACGTCACCGACATCACCCGGCGCCTCGCCGCCCGCGGGTGGAGCGTGCGCGTCATCACCGGTTATCCGCACTATCCGCAGTGGCGGCTCGACGGCGACATGTCGGACTACACGTCCACGGTCGTCGATCACGGTGTCATCGTGGTGCGAGTGCCGCACAGCATCCCGGAAGGCACTGCGCTGGTGCCGCGCTCGCGGATGGAACTCGAGTTCGGGCTGCGCGCCATCGTCGCTCATCTGCGACCCGAAGCGGTCACCGTCATGGCCAGTCCGCCGCTCATCGCGTCGGCGCTGGTGATGTTGCGCCGCAGGGTCGGGCGCCGCAACCTCTCGCCGATGGGGGTGTGGGTCCACGACCTGTACAGCCAGGCGGTCAGCGAGGCGGCCGCGGGCGGCGGCCTCAGCCGCGGTCTGGTGAGCAGACTCGAGAAATTCGCACTCTGTTCGGCCGACGAGGTGGCGGTGGTGCATCCGCGTTTCGGCGAGATCATCGTCGACCGTCTCGGCGTAGACCCGGCGGTGGTGACCCACGTTCGCAACTGGACGCAGGTGCGCCACGAACCACGCGCGCCGCGCGACACCGCTCGGACCGAGCTCGGCATCCCCGAGGACGCGATCGTCGCGGTCCACGCCGGCAACATGGGCCAGAAGCAGGGCCTGGAGAACCTCGTCGAGACCGCCCGCCTCGTGTCCGAATCACCTGACGCCACAGCGCGGAAAGTCCACCTGTATCTGGTCGGGGACGGCAACCAGCGTCGGTACCTCGAAGACCGCGCACGCGGTTGCGCGGACCTCACGTTCGTCGACTCACTGCCCGACGACCGGTTCCACCTCATGCTGTCCGCCGCCGACGTGCTGGTGGTCAACGAGAAGCCCGGCGTGGTCGAGATGTCGCTGCCGAGCAAGCTCACCACCTACTTCAGCTACGGAATCCCGGTGGTGGCAGCCGTTTCCGAGGAGGGGATCACCGCTGCCGAGGTCCGGCGCTCGCGCGCCGGCGTCGTCGTCCCGGCCGGCGACCCCGCAGCACTGCTGTCGACCATCGCACGGGTCGCCACGGACACCACCGCGGCACACACGATGGGCGACGCCGGCGAGAAGTATTCGCACGAAGTCCTCGGCGCCGACGCCGCCGTCGAGAGGTTCGAGATGTGGCTGCACAAGCTGGCCCACCATGCCTCGGTGCGGGTATGACCGTGACGACGCCGACCACGACAAACGCGCGCTCGGAGATCCTGTCCGAGCTGGAACCCCGACGCCTGCGCGACTACATCGTCGACAAGTCCGATCGCGGCCGCAATCGCATATGGATGATCACCTGGCTGGGTGTCGGTGCCGTGCTCCGTAGCGGGGTAGGCGGCACGCTGCTGCGCTCCTCCGTGTTACGCACCTTCGGCGCGCACGTGGGCGCCAGGTGCGACATCCACCGGAGCTTCCGGGTCCACTTCCCCTGGAAGCTGGACCTCGACGAGGGGGTCCGCATCGACCGCGATGTGTGGATCATCAATCCCGAACCGGTGTCGATCGGCGCCGACTGCTCACTCGGCCCACGCACGGTCATCTGCTCGGGCGGGCACGATCACCGCTCACCCACCTTCACCCGCACGAGCGAGTCGGTCGTGATCAGTGCGCGATGCCACCTCGGCAACGGGGTCACGGTGCTGAAGGGTGTTGTGTTGCAACCCGGTACGCGGGTTCCGGCCGGCGCCGTGGTGATCCCGTCGATCTCGGCGAAGTCGCGTCGGACGACGTCAGGCGGTCGGCCATGAAGATCCTGCAGGTACTCACACTCCTGTCACCGGCCGGCGAGTTCGGCGGGCCCGCAACCGTCGCGATCAACCAGAGCCGCGCGCTGGCCGCACGGGGACACGACGTCACGCTGATCGCCGGCTCACGCGGCGGGCCGGCGTCGGCCCCCGACGTGCCGGGTGTTCGTGTCCGCACGTTCCCGACTCGAACCGTCGGCCTCGGGCACAGCTGCTCACGCATCGTCGCGCCGTCGATGCTGCGCTGGATACGGGCGCACGCAGGCGGTTTCGACGTCGCCCACGTCCACCTCGGACGTGACTTCGTGACCCTTCCCGCCGCACGCCTCCTGTCGAAGAGCAACGTCCCGACTCATGTACAGACACACGGGATGATCAATCCGCGGCCGTCGCTGCCCTATCAGGTGATCGACCGGGCCCTCACGATCCCGGCGGTTCGCGACGCTCGAACGGCGTTCTATCTCAACGACGTCGAGCTGCGGAAGCTACGAACGGCGGTCGGCGATGCACCCCGCTACTCATACCTCGGCAACGGCGTGCCGCTACCCGACACGGTCTCGGCAGCCCCGCGAGACGGACTACCCGAGGTCCTCTTCCTCGCCCGGCTGCATCCCCGAAAGCGAGCGGTCACCTTCGCCCGCGTCGCCACCGACCTCGCGCCGCGATTCGCGGCCCGGTTCACGATCATCGGACCCGACGAGGGCGATGGGCCCGCCGTCGACGAGGTGCTGCGCACCTTCCGCGCGACGCACGACGCCGAGGTCGCCGACCGCGTCCGGCGCGAGCCGCCGATCGCCACCGACCGGGTGGCCGGTCGACTCGCACAGGCGACGATCTACGTTCTCCCGTCGATCCACGAACCGCTGCCGATGTCGGTCCTCGAGGCGATGGCCGCCGGGCTGCCGGTGGTGGTCACCGACACCTGCGGATTCGCCGGTCTGGTTGCCGATGCCGACGCCGGCCTCGTCGTCGACGACACCATGGACGCGTTGTCCGCGGCCCTGACCGGTCTCCTCGCCGACCCCGACCGGGCGCGCGCGAAGGGACAGCGGGGGCGGCGCGCCGTCGAACAGCACTGGGGCATCACCTCGATCGCACAACAACTGGAGGAGCACTACGATGCGGTCAGCTGAGCTCACCGGAACGACGGACAGCGTGGAGACAGTGGACATCTCCGTCCTCGTTCCGTCCTTCGATCCGGGTGCTCACTTCGAGCCGGCGATCCGATCGGCACTGCGCCAGTTGGGTCCACACGACGAGATCGTCATCCAGGACGCCGGTTCCACGGATGGAACCCAGGACCTCATCGCCGCTCTCGCCGAGACGGACCCACGCGTGAAAGCCGTGATCGAGGCGGACGAGGGTCAGTCGGACGCCCTCAACCGAGCGCTGGCGCGTGCCACCGGACAGTGGGTGCTCTGGCTCAACGCCGACGACGTGCTCGTCGAGGGAGCACTTGTCGCCATCCGCGCCGCGGTCCGCACATCACCCGGCGCGACGGTGCTCACCGGAGATCATCAACTGCTCCGGGCGGCCGGTGATGTGGTCGGGACGTACCGCGGCAAGCCCATCGAGACGCGAACCCTGTTGCGACGGTCCACGTGTGCGTCGTTCTCCGGGTCGGTGATCATCCGCCGCGACTATCTGGAGTCGCTCGGCGGGTTCGACAAGCATCTGCACTGCACGATGGACTACTCGTTGCAGTTCCGTATCGCCGAAACGGCGCCACAACAGCAGTCGATGCCGGTTCCGATCGGCGGGCTGCGTTTTCACGACGCCTCGAAATCGGCCAACCTGTGGCGGACCTTCCTCGCCGAGTCGTTCCGACTGCGGCTGCGATATGCGACGTCACCGACGGAACGCCTGCTGGGCCTCCTGGGCACCGCCGAGCAACTCGTCTCGTTCCTCGTGTTCCGGATCCGGTTGACGCCGGGCTATCGAAGGCTGCGCGGTGTCCTCCGCGATTGAGCACGGCCACGCCGACAAACGGCTGCGCACCGACGCCACCGTACGGATTCTGGCCCGGGTGGCGAGTTCCGCGATGCTCGGTGTCTTTCTGCTGCTCCTGGCCAGAGCACTGCCCGTGGACACCTTCGGGCAGTACATCCTCGCCTACACGCTCGGCGTCGTGGTCGGCCTCGCCGCGGGTTTCGGCGCGCCGATCCGGGTGATGCGTCTCAGCGCATCCGACGACACCCCCACCGCCGCAGCTCTGTTCGTCGCGCACACGGTCCCGGTATCCGGCGTCTTCCTCGTCGCCACTGCGGGTCTGATCCTCGCCGGGTTGCCCGTGATCGTCGTTGCGGGCGTGCTGTTCGCCTACTCCGACACCGTCCAGAACTTCGCGCAGAGCTTCCTGGCCGGCACCCATGCGCACACCGCCGCCAGCTGTCTCGTCGTCGTCCAGCGTGCCGTACCCCTCGTGGTGTGGGGCGGGTTGGCGCTGTCCGGTATCGGCCTCGATGCCGCCGCACTCGCCGTGATCTTCTCGTGCACGGCGGTGACCGCACTGGTGGTGCCCGCGGTTCCCATCGGAGTCCGGGGACTGCGGCGCGCCATCCGTGAACTCCGCCGGCCCGGTGCGGAGACCGTCCGTTACTGGGCGCTCGCGATGTCGGGAACACTGGCACAGCTACAGGTCTCGGCACTCGCCGTCTTCGCCACCCCGCTGACCGTCGGCTACTTCGCGATGGCCACACGCGTCACCGGGCCGCTCACCCTGCTGTCCGCCGCGCTGTCGACAGTCGCGGTCCCCGAACTCGCCCGCACCGTCGACGACGCGTCGGCATTCGACCGGATCTACTGCCGCTACCGGAACCTCGTCATCGTCTACTGCGTCGTCGTCATCGTCGCGGCATGGCCGGCCGCCTGGGCCGTCGTACACGTCGTCGGCACCAAATACGAACCCGCTCAACTGCTGTTGACCGGCGTGATCATCGCGGCCGGGATCTCGTCGCTCTCGCAGGCGATCAGCGCCAAGCACATCGCCGCGGGACGCCCCGACACGGTGACCGCAGCGATCGTCCTGGGTGGTGGGGCCACCCTGGCCCTCCTGCTCCTCGCCGGCGCTCTCGACCACGTCGGCGCGATCTGGCTCGCACCCATCGCCGGTCAACTCCTCGTACTCGCTGCCCTGCTCTCCGACGTCCACGAAGGTGGGAGAATGACCCGACTCGTCCGAACTCATTGGGAAAAAGCACTTCTGGCGGTCACCGTCGTGGTTCTCACCGCCACCGCCGGAGTGGCCTTCGCAGTCGCCCCCGAACCCGCAACCGACACCGCGCCGCACAGCGCCGGAGTCCAGGTGACCTCCGCCGCATCGACGTCGCGGTCGGCGAACGGCGGTGGGTTCGACGGCGCAGCGACCACCGATGCGGCGGTGAAGATCCTCGTCGTCGGTGACAGCTTCACCGAGGGAACAACATACGGCGGTAAGGGCAGTTCGAACTGGACCCGCATCGCCCAGGGCCGGTTGTCCGACGCCCGACCGGACACATGCCCCGTGCTGTTGCGGGTGTCCGGCCGGGGCGGCGCCGGGTACCTGACCACCGGTATCCGGCACACCACGTTCGCCTCCGAGGCGCAACGACTGCTCACGCCCGACGTGTCGGCGATCGTGCTCGTCGGCAGCGGCAACGACCTCTCGCATCCGTCGAAGCAGTACCGCGCCGCGGTCGACGACACCATCCGCGCGGTGCGCAAAGCCCGACCGGACCTGCGCGTGGTGATCGTCGGCCTCTCCTGGATCCACGACGGCCCGACCGCCCCTGACTATCTGCGCGCCAACAGGTTACTCGCAGACGCGGCGAAGCGACACGGCGTCGCCTTCATCGATCCGAACAGATCCGGTTGGTACTCGGCCCCCCGTGACCATTCCATCGTGGGTGCCGATCAGCGTCATCCGACCGACGAGGGGCACGCCCTCATCGCGGAGCACATGACGCCCGTACTCGAAGGTCTCGCGCGGAAAGGCAGGTGCGCATGAGCCCGCTGCGAGCCACCCGTGGTCGCGTGCGGGTCAGCCGCGTGGTGACCGCTCTGGGAGTCACCATCTGCCTCGGACTGATCCTCACGATGGGGATGCTCACGTACTCGTCCCAACACGACGCGGTGCAGGCGACGTCGCGCGTCGTACTCACCTATGAACGCGACGCACTGCAACTGCCACAGGATTTCGATCCCGCACCCACGATGCTCCTGACGCGGAGTATCGAGTCGTACTCGTCCTTGGTCACGAGCGAGAACTTCCTCCGTCGGGTGATCGACACCCACCACATCGCGATGAGTCCCGCCGACCTCCGCCGTGCGGTGTCGATCACGGCCCCACCCGAGACGACGATCATGGATTTCACCGTCCGCGGCGACGACGCGCGCACCGTCGAAGCTGCCGCCATGGGCGTCGGACGTGAATTCACCGCCGCCCTGGCCGAACTCGAGTCACCCGCGCCGATTGCATCGCTCGTGCTCGGGCCGGCCGATGCCGGCCAGACATTCCCGGATGCGCTGCTACGTACCGCTCTGCTCGCGACCCTGGCAGGTCTGACCGCACTGGCGCTGGCCGTGATGTTCACCCGACGCCGCGCCGACCGACCACTCCCCCAACCCATACCGCCCGCTGATGTCTGGAGGACACCATGAAGCGACCCAACAAGTGGCTCAGCCTGATCGTCTGGCTGCTTCCCGCGTCGAAGGCGAAGAACGCAGCGCTGCGTGCCCTCGGCAACACCATCGGACACGACGTCAGCCTGGGACCGAACCTCGTCCTCGACTGCGGACCGTTTCGGATCGGAGACCGCGGAGTGATCGCCCCGGTCAACATCTTTCGGCAGATGGCACGAGTCGAACTCGAGAAGGACAACTTCATCGGGCGGCTGAACCAGTTCACGTCCGCGCCGTCGTATCAGAAGTTCAGCGATCGCGCCGGAGTGCTGTCGATGGCTGAACAGGCCGCGGTCACGAACCGTCACTACTTCGACTGCTCGGGCCGGATCGAGATGGGGCCCTACAGCGCGGTGGGCGGCACCCGGAGTCTTCTGCAGTCCCACGAGATCGACATCGTCGAGGACCGGACCACCATCGGCACGATCACGATCGGTGAGCGGAGCCTCACGGCGACCGCCTGCCTCATCCTCAAGAACGCTGCCATTCCGCCCTATTCGCTCGTCGCCGCCGGCTCGGTGGTGACCGCGTCGACGGATGCCGCCACCGGCGACGCCGGGCTGTATGCCGGCGCTCCGGCGCGGTGGCGACGCGACCTCCCCGAATGCAAGTGGTGGTACCGGTCGTCGTACATGACGCCGGTGCGGGAGGTCGAGGGATTCTGATGGTTCCGACCCCCAAGTCCCGGCTGTGGACGACGACGGCCCTGGCGCTGCTGGCCGCCGCTGTCGTCGCCCTGGTTTCGGCGTGCGACACCGCGGCTCAGGCCGAACGATCCGACGATCGGGTCGCCTCGGCGCAGGGCGCCGCCGTACACGTCGACTACGCCACCGCGGCCGCCGTGCCTCCCGGTTTCGTCGCCGTCGAACGTGGCCGCAACAGCCACCCGCTCCGGGTCTCGGACGGGCGTCTGCTGCACGGCACGTCGTCGGCATCCGGTGCGGCGTCATACATCTCGACCGACCTATTGCCCGTCCGGGTCACCCGCATCGGCGCGACGGTGAGTTTCACCGGAGACGATGCGGGGGCGATCGCCCTACTCGTCAGCGCGAAGCCGGTCCCGCAGAACGAGTCCGACGCAGCACCGGACGCCGCGGTGCACTTCGTCGCGACCCGGACGCGATGGTCGTATGCGATCTGGCAGGCGGGTGACGCCGGACAGACGATCCTGGGCCAGGGCACCTACCGGACCGCGTTCGATCGTGACGCGGCGCGGTTCGAGATCGAACTGGACGGGGACCGGGCGAAGGTGTATCTGCCCGACGCCACGTCGATCGTGTTCACCGACAACCGTATCGCCGAGTTCGGCGGCAGCTGGGCGACCTGGGAACTGTACGAGGATGCCCCGGGCACGAGTCCGGCGTCGTTCCGCGAGTTGTGGGCGTCATGACCGTGATCTTCGCGACGCTGCTGGTGGCACTGGGACTCTTCGTCGCAGTCGCCTACGACAGGCAGTGGACTCAGCATGTCGATCGGTTCCTGTGCAGCTGGCTGATCGCGCTGACGGCGTGGCCGGTCATCGTCATCTACGCCGTGGCCCCGGCGTTGTGGTCGTCGGCCGACGCCGCCGGCGCGATCTTCGCGGTCCTGCTGTACGGCCCCGCAGCGGCGATCAGCGTGGCGGCCGCACTGCATGCGGTGGCCACCCACGGCTTCCGCATCGACGGTTCGGCGGCGATTCTCGCACTGCTGATGCTGTACGCGTGCGCGGCCATGATCGTCGACGGGTCGGGCCGGATCGTCAATCTTCTGATGTCGATGGCGCTGCTGGTGGGATTCGTGTTCCGCTACCGATCCTTCGAGCTCGACGACGTGGCCAGGTCCGCCCGCATCGCTCTCGTCGCGACGACGGGGATCCTGCTGGTCTCGGTGCTGTTCAATTCTTCTCGGGTCGTCGGTGCATGTCGGATCGACAAGTGCACCGATCTCGGCGCGGTGCTCACCTCACCGTTCGCCGGCAACGGCAACCTCGCGGGGATCACCATCACGGCACTGTTGCCGTTCGCCGTGTATCGCGTGGCCATGTGGCGTGTGCTCGCCGCGGTCGCCGGGGTCGTGTTGATCGGCCTGCTGGCCGGCAGCCGAACGGCTTTCGGCGGAATCGCGGTGGCCGGTGTGCTCGGGGTGTTGCTGGCCGTCCCGTCGATCACCTCTCGCGTGCGCAACCTGATGGTGGGTCTCGCACTCGTGGCGAGCGCGGTCTACTCGCTGTTCCCGCTCTACATCGGTTACACCAACGCCGATTACAGCTTGCGGGGTTATCTGTGGAACCAGGCGCTGCGGGAGATCCCCGATCAGTGGTTCTTCGGCCACAACCCGGCGTTCTGGGTGGAGTCCGGCGCGTCGTTGTTGTTCAAGGCCAACTACTCCCCGCACAACGGCTGGCTGGAGATTCTCCTCTCGGTCGGGGTCTGGGGCGTCGTACTGATCGTCCTGGCCGCCGTCGTCAAGGTGGTCCAGACGACCGACGGCACGACACGGGCATATCTACTCGCCTACTTCAGCACCATCCTCGCCCTCAGTTCGCTGGAGGCGGTGTACGTCCCGTACTTCCTCGGCATCGCGCCGTTCGCGGCACTTCTCCCGTATTTCCTGTACCACCACCGTTCGCCCCGATCCCTTTCACCCGTGCGCAGTCACGAGGTGCCCACCGAGTCACAGATGGAGCTCCGATGAAAGTCCTCAATGTCATTGCCGCGAAATGGATGCTCGTCGTGGCATTCACCCTGATCGGTCTCATCGCGGCCATCGGGTACTCGCTGCTACAACCCCAGACCTATGTGGCGACCGTCCGGACATATATCGCCACCGGCACCTCCGACATGTTGGAGGCCTACCAGGGGAATCAGGCGGCCCGCGCGAGTATCCAGACATTCGCGGTGCTGGCCACCGATCCCACTGTCGCGCAGCGGGCGATCGACAGGTCGGGAGTCGACATCTCGCTGCCACAGTTCCTCTCCGAGATCTCGGTCAGCGTCCCGCCGCAGACCGTCATCCTCGATGTCTCGGTCCAGAACTCGACGTCGGCCGACGCGGAACGGTTGTCCACGGCCCTCGCACAGGAACTCGTCGGTACGGTCACCGCTCTGCAGGAACCGACCAGCGGCGGTCCGGGTGCGCTGCGCCTGGTGGTCGTCGACCCGAACACCCAAGGCGCCGTGCGTGAGCAGCTCATCGACCCGATACTCCTGGGCATCGGAGCGGTGGGCGGCGCGCTCGCTGGCTCACTGATCGCGCTGCTACTCCATCGGCGACGCGGTGGCATGTCCGATGTGGAGCTGTCCGACCGCATCCCGGACGGTCCGACGACCGGCGACATCGAAGTCACGATCAATCGCCCGTCGAGCGCGATGCTAAGCCAGCACCAACCGCTGGTTGAGCCGGCACCGACCCAGCCCCCGCTGGCTGAGCAGGTGACGACCCACCAACCGCTGGTTGAGCCGGCACCGAGCGAAGCGAGGCGCCGTGTCGAAGCCACCCGCCCCCCGCTGGTCGAGGAGGCCACGACCCGGCCCCCGCTGGTTGAGCCGGCAACGAGCGAAGCAGGCAGCCGGCCCCTGCTGGTTGAGCCGGCACCGAGCGAAACAGGCAGCCGCCCCCCGCTGGTCGAGCCGGCACCGAGCGAAGCAGGCAGCCGGCCCCCGCTGGTTGAGCCGGCACCGAGCGGAGCGAGGAGCCGTGTCGAAGCCACCCCCCGCCACGCCAGTTACACGGCTCGCCACACCCTGAGCCGGCACTCGGCAACGCGGCTCGGCGGCGGATTCGCGGGGCCTGGCCGGTCCATCTGACAGTTTCGCGAAGCGGTGTCCACCTCCGGGAGCTGGCGTAAAAGAAGATGCCCTAGCCGCCCTCGCCCGGCATGATCGTCGGTCATGAAGTTGTGGGTCGACGATCTCCGCATCCCGCCAGAAGGCTGGGAGTGGGCCAAGACGAGTGCTGAAGCAATCGACCTCCTCGACGCCCGAGTCGAGGAGGTCGATGTGATGTCACTCGATCATGACCTCGGCGGGGATGACACGACCCGGGCGGTGGTGCTGTGGATGTGCGAGCACGAACGGTGGCCGCGCGAAGTCCGGGTGCACAGCGCCAATCCGGTTGGCGTCGAGTGGTTGACCGGGATGATCAACCGGTATAAGCCCCGCTCGTAGTCCTCAGCCAAGGACCGCTTGCAAAGCCCCCACGACCGGTTTCGGCGAACCGTCGAAGCGGTACAGCCCAAAGTTCGAGTCGTCTTCCGCCTTGTTGGCGGACAGGTCGCGAGTGCTGAAGAGGAAGATCGCTGCTATCCACGGCAGGCCGTTGGCCCGGTTGACAGCGTCGACGATGATGTCGGACTGGACGGCTTCGGTGGTCGATGCAGGGGTGTTCCCGGTCGGCTGACCGAACTCGGTCACCCACATCGACTTCGTCGAGTCACCATTCGCCACCATGATCGCCCGCCCCTCGGGCAGAACGGCCGCTCCCCCGCCGTCACCTGCCCGGGGGTCTGCGGTAATCGGATACGGCAACGTATACGGGTGTACGCCAATGCCATTGAAGTACGGCTTCGCGCCGAGGGCGTACATGTCCGAGATGAAGGTGACATCTCGCGTTTCGGTCCGAAGACTCGACAGTCCGCCAGTGATCACCGGCTGGTTGGCGCCAGCCGCTCGGATGCCGCCGAACGCAGCTTTGAGCAGTGGAACGTACTCTCCAGCGGTGGGCGGGATCAGATAGTGGGCGAGATTCGGCTCGTTCCATACCTCCCACGCCGCCACCCGTGACGAGTATCGAAGTGCGACCTGTCGAGCGAACTCACCGAAAGTCGCCGGGTCGGCGGGTGAGTTTCCGTTGAGGAGCGGGTTCGCACCTGGCTTCTGCGCCCATACCGGCGCCGGGCCCTCGAGGTTCATCAGGATGGACAGGCTTTTGGAACGCGCAGCGCTCACCGCGGAATCCAGGCGTGCCCAAGTGAAGGTGCTAGAACTCGAAGGTTGCAGCAAATTCCACTTCGCAGGAATCCGAATAGCCGTCGCGCCGGTCGCCCTGATCTGTTCCGCTTCCCCTGCGAAGTCAGCGCCGGCGTACTGGGTGGAAATCGAAGCGACCCCTACGCGCACGCGGGGAGCCGAGTTCGCTGACTGCGGCACGGTGACGAGGAGCAACGTCAACACAGCACCGATGCAAATCGCAACAGAGAGCCGACGCACTTGTTTCTCCCGCTCGCTTTAGACCAAATCGATCGAACCACATCGCGCTTGGTTGATTGCTGATTTCGGGTTCTATTGAATGGTTTTTTCCGCGCCGGCGTCACCCGTATGTCGCACGGGGCCTCACACGGTGCTGAACCAACCCCGACCTCAGCACGCCAGCCGGACGGATGCGGCCGCACGCGCGACGTCTACCCGACGCATCTCGCCTCCCAGATCCGGATCAGCTTTACGGCCGCATTCCACGCGATCTACGCCTTCGAGTACGACGTCGCCACCGGTGTCGTGACCCAACGGGCCCATCGTCGTGCCCGATCAGACACCGATGGTCCCCCAGGTGCCGGCTGGATCGTCGCGCCGGTTCCTCGACGTCCGGTCCGGTCCCGCGCCGTGGGCGGTGTGCTTCGCCGACTGGCCGCTGTCCGATCCGAAGGGCGGCACGATCAAGGTCGCCACCCTCACCCCCGGCTCGTCCGACCCAGGACTGCACATAAACGCCGGGTCGCCTCGACATCGGCATCGGCGGCGATGGACGCCTGCATTAACGGCTTCCACGTCACTGTCTCCGGGGTGAAGTTCAGCGCGGCGCTGTCGACCACCCGCAAGCTCGCCCGCCGCTGGGCGTCGAGCGCTGACCCGCCAGTTCGACATCCGCGTGAGCGGCGCTGGTCAGGTCACGGTCAACCTCACCCGCCCCAGGCAACAACGGAGTGGCCTGCAACTCGCTAACCTGCCGGTCGCGTTCACCAACAAGATGTCGATCGAGGTTCGTCAGCGACCCATCCCCGGTACCGGCCAGCTCGAAATCTGGTACTCCACCGACGGCGAAGTGACGGTGGACCCAACTCGGCGCCGGCGACGATCGCCGCCAGCGCCTACACCACCGTTAGCAACACCGCGGCCGCGCAGCAGCAGGCCCACACCACGGATGGCATTCGCTACGGCACCTGGACGGCACCACCGAGACTGCGGTCGCCGGTATCGACTTCACCGAACCAGGTCTCATCGGTGTCGGCGGCGAAACGTGGACGCTGTCCGGGGACGCGGTGATGGATTCCACAGACCCGACAGCGCAGATCTTCAACATCGTGGCCAGCGTCCAACGCGTGGGCTACACCTCGCTGTCGAACTACACCGGCGGCGCGGGCTGGCACCAGACACCCGGCCGGGCGATCCGCTGATCGTCGCGCGGCGTCTCGGCGATGACACCGCCTCGGTCGCCGAAGCGTTCTGGCACAGCAACGCGGCCGTGCTCAACACCGAGGAGCTATTGCGCAGCCCGCACTTCCTCATGCGGCCACAGTGCGCAGTCGGCGGCGACTCACCCTGGCGCACCCTCATCCCCCGCATCCGCGAGTACGCCGCAGACAGCTACACCAAGTTCGTCGGCGACCAGATCCTCATCAAGTAGTAGGGCACGCCGCTGTTGGGCGCGTGGAATGATGTGGGATGGCAAGCCGTCGATCCGTGATTGTTTCCATGACCACGAAGTTATCGCGAAGACGATGTCTCGTCTCAATGAATGCGGCCAGGTATATCGAAGACGATCTCGGCCGCACAGACATTGTCGTTCGTTCACTAGGGATCATCACGGCACCTCTGTATGGCGGTCTAGGACTGGGGGCGGAATCCAGAGGTTCGATCCTAGAACTGTTAGATGCGAGCCGCCTCCATTCAATCGTGATGTAATGCCGAACGATGGGCGGCAGAGATGGCGGCGCATCGCAACCAGGCCGAGGACAGGCTCGACGAGGTTGACGAGATCCTCGATCGGACACGCGAAGCCGCCAGCGGAACCGGCGCGGCGACGAAGGCCGGGTATTTCCATCAACTCGGCATAGACGAGGGTCGACGGTCAATGAACTGGACCACCCTCACGCTTGTATTCTTTATCGCCGCCACAGGAGTAGTTGGCGCACTGCTTTTCACTCCCCATTCGTGGCAGTGGACCGATATGTTACCTTGTGCAGCAACCGTTCTACCCCTCCTCACCGCCTCTGGGTACTGCGCCCGAATCGCGAATCGTCATCGCCACCTCTCGATGTAGGCCAACCTAGTCGCAACTCAACTGCTCACCGCGACCGTCTATATCGAAAGCCTGACGGACCAAGGGCGAAGTAACGTCCTAACCGCACTCGCGAAACGGTATTCGGAATTCCAGATCTGCTCCAGACCAAGGAAACGGGGACTGCCGGCTCAGCGGTGGAGAATCCCGCAGAGATTCTGGCGTCAATCCAGTCCATCGTCGATAGGGCGCGCCCGCAGGCGGGGCGTGAGCTGTCATCGGCAGTGATCCCCACCTCGCCCACGACCGCGGTTTCGTCCGTTCGGAGGCTAACGCGCAACCGCGTCAATGCCGATAATCGATCGACGCCCATCAGTACCTGCTGACGCCCCGGAACGGACAACGGAACAGATATGAAACCTGAGCTTTCGTTTGCTACCTGCAGAGCACGGCTCCGGGCGCTCTTAGTTCTCCTGGCAACAGTCGTCGTCTCGGTCATCATCGCACCACCTCTTGCGGCGGCGGACCCCGGATACGACTGCTCGAAGGACATCTTGTTTGTCGGAGCTCGCGGCTCGGGTGAGAGCGCCAGCGAGCACGAGGGGCTGGGGAAGACTGTTCACCAGTTTCGAGAGAAGTTGCGATCACGCCTGAAGAGCTTGTCAAGACGTCTGTGTAAGAACGTGACTCCTGGGTTTCCTGTGGTTGCTGGTTGGGTCTAGTTGAGGTGGGGTTCGATGCGGTCGGGGT
>NZ_JBHUXZ010000047.1:0-35274 GCF_042668985.1 Gordonia sp. NPDC057258 | reverse complement strand
CGGACGGCTTCGAGGCGGTGGGCGACGAGCAGGCAGGTGCGGCCCCGTCCGGCGGCCAGGAGTTCCCGGGTGATGCGGGCCTCGGCGCGTTCGTCCACGGCGCTGGTGGCCACCCGCGTCAGGGCGGGCGGCGTCGCCGGGTCGGGGCCGGGTTCATCAGGTCCGGCCCATCAGGTCCGGAGCCGCCTAGGAGGCCATCTCCTCGGCCTTGGGGGCCAGGGCGCGCACGGTGTTCATCGGCGGACGATCCTCGAGATAGACCTCGGTGGTGTGCGGCGTGAAGGAGCCGTCGGGTTCGGCGGTGAACTGGGTGAGCCCGACGCCCGAGTCCTCGATGCCGCAGCGGCGCATCAGGGTTCCGACGATCTGGCGGCTCATGACCCCCAATTCCACCAGCGGGCGGTTGCGATGGGTTCGGACCCCGAGGTTGACCTGACCGATCCCGGCCAGGCCGTACCGGTCATAGGTGTCGATGAGAAGGCCGATCTCGACCCCGTAGCCCGGCGCGAACGGCACCGACGAGAGCAACTCGCGGGTGCCGGCGTACTCGCCGCCGAGTGGCTGGAGGACCGCGGTGAGATCCGGCTTCTGGGATGCCAGGAGGGGGCGTGCCACGAGCTCGGTCACGCGTCCGCCGCCGTTGGCGTCGTGCGTACCGCCCGTGCGCAGCGGGCGCCGGTAGTAGCCCTTCACGAGCTGGATCTCGGGGTTCAGCAGGAGCGGACC
This sequence comes from Gordonia sp. NPDC057258, assembly GCF_042668985.1. Classification (NCBI taxonomy): domain Bacteria; kingdom Bacillati; phylum Actinomycetota; class Actinomycetes; order Mycobacteriales; family Gordoniaceae; genus Gordonia; species Gordonia sp. NPDC057258. The sequence continues at coordinate 34,548 of NZ_JBHUXZ010000047.1, read as the reverse complement.
GAGCATCTTGGGCACGAACATCGGGTCCGGGTCGATGAGGTCGGAATCGACGAATGCAATGATGTCGCCGGTCGCCACGGCGACCGAACGCCACAGCACCTCGCCCTTGCCCTTGACCGGGTCCAGCTCGGGCACCGCCTCCTCGCGGGAGATCACCTGCGCGCCGGCGGCGAGCGCGCGCTCGGCGGTGGCATCGGTGGACCCGGAGTCCAGGACGATGATCTCGTCGACCAGGGTGCCGTACAGCGGCATGATCGTGGCGATGACGTCGGCGACGGTCTCCTCCTCGTTCAGCGCGGGCAGCACCACCGAGATGGTCCGGCCGTTCTTCGCGTCGACGAGGTCGTCGATCGTCCAGTCCGGCTGCTCCCAGGTGTGGGTTGCCGACCAGCGCTGCTCGGTCCCCGGGGCCTGGGCGACCGTCGGCCACATGGCGGCCTTGTCCCGGCTGACGGTGCTGGGCTTACGTCGCTTCTGCTGCTTGGTCATGCGAGTCCCCTGACTGTTCGGGCGGGTGGTTTCGCTCCCGCGATGGCAGCGACCATGTCGACCACGCGACGAGTGGCAGCGACTTCGTGGACGCGGAAGATCCGGGCGCCTTGGGCGGCGGCCAGACTTGTCGCGGCCAGAGTCCCTTCCAATCGGTGCGTTAGGTCTGTACCCAGAGTCTCCCCTACGAAATCCTTGTTGCTCAGCGCCATCAGGACCGGCCAGCCCGTGTTAACAAGATCTTTTACACCGCGTAACAGAGCCAGCCCGTGGTGAGTGTTCTTGCCGAAATCGTGCGTCGGATCGATAACGATCGAGTCTCGACGCACCCCGGCAGCGAGCGCCCGGTCGGCCGCGGAGGTCACCTCCTGGATCACGTCGGCCACCACCGCGTCGACCGAATCCCCGTATGCGACGCGGTGCGGCCGGGTCCGCACCCGCGCGCCACCCGTGTGCGAGCAGACGATCCCGGCCCCGCGTTCGGCGGCGACGTCGACGACGTCGGGGTCGGATCCCGCCCAGGTGTCGTTGATGAGATCCGCGCCGGCGGCGCAGGCCTGGTCGGCGACCTCGCTGCGCCAGGTGTCGACGCTGATCAGCACGTCCGGATGCCGGTCGCGGATCCAGGCGATCATGCCGACGACCCGGGCGGCCTCCGTCGCGGCGTCGACCTCGCGCCCGGGTCCGGCCTTGACCCCACCCACGTCGATGATGTCGGCACCCTCGGCGACGACCCGGTCTACGTGCGCCTGGGCGGCGGCGTCGTCGAAGCTCGCACCGCGGTCGTAGAACGAATCAGGGGTGCGGTTGACGATCGCCATCACCAACGCGCGGTCGGTCGGCACCCGCCGCCCGCACAGCGTGTCCGACGCCGACGTCTCCGGGCCGGGACTCACCCCTTGGGCACCTTGGCGGCGGCGACGTCGTCGGGGTAGTCGTCGTAGAACTCGGTGTAGCCCTTCTCCTTGCCGAGCAACACGTAGAGCCGTTCGGCCTCGGCGTCGGAGTACCCCTCCTTGCGCAGCTCGACCTTGCGGTTCTTGAAGGTCGAGGTCTGCTCGAAATCGTCGACGATCCGCACGAACAGCGGCACCGCGTACGACGGCAGCGCGTCGTAGAGGTGGCGGGCGAACGCGCTCGGATCGAGGTCGGCGCCCTCGCGCAGCTTGATCGCGATCATCCCGGCGCGACCGTCGGTACCGGGGACCTCGACGCCGTATGCCACCGACTGCGCGACGGCCTGATAGGAGTCGACCGCCCCCTCGACCTGGGTGGTGGCGACGTTCTCGCCCTTCCACCGGAAGGTGTCGCCGAGCCGGTCGACGAAGGCGATGTGCGCGAAGCCCTGATCGCGGACCAGGTCACCGGAGTTGAAGTAGGAGTCGCCGTCCTTGAAGGCGTCCCGGATGATCTTCTTCTCGGTCTCCTCGGAGTCGGTGTAGCCGTCGACGGGCACCCGGTCACTGATCTGGGCGAGCAGCAGGCCGGTACCGCCCCGGCCGACCTTCACGAGCCGACCGTCGTCGCCGCGTTTGGGGTTCCCCTCCTCGTCGTATTCCACGATCTTGTACGGGAGCGGGCAGAAGCCGGCGGTCTTGTCGACGCTGAAAGCGTTGACGAATGCGAGGTTCAGTTCGCTGGCCCCGTAGAACTCGACGACGCGGTCGACCCCGAAACGCTCGCGGAACTCGTCCCAGATGTCCGGGCGCATACCGTTGCCGACCACGGTGTGCACGGAATGTTGGCGATCCGTGGGCTTCTCGGGCTGGGCGAGGAGGTAGCGGCACAGCTCGCCGATGTAGCAGAAGGCCGTCGCACGGTTGAGGATCACGTCGTCCCAGAACTTCGACGCCGAGAACGAGCGTCCGATGGCGATGCACGCACCCGAGGCGAGGACCGAGGACAGTGACACCGACAGCGCGTTGTTGTGGTAGAGCGGCAGCGGCACGTACATGGTGTCGCTGTGGCGCAACCGCACCGCGAGACCGCCGATGCCGGACAGGCTCGCCAGCCACCGGTTGTGGCTCATCACGCTGGCCTTCGGCATCCCCGTGGTGCCGGAGGTGAAGATGTAGAACGCCTTGGTCGACGCGGGCAGCTGCTCGGTGACCTCGGGATCGGCTTCCGAGAGTCCCTCGGCCGCGGCGTCGAACGCGTCGAAATCGTAGACGTGTTCGGGCAGGACCGATTCCGGGATCGACTCGAAGGCTTCCGCGCACTCGGGATCGTGGATGAGGACCTTGGCCTCGAGGAGGCCGACGCTGTGCTCGAGCACCTCGCCGCGCTGGTTGTAGTTCAGCATCCCGGCGATCGCGCCGAGTTTGACGGTGGCGAGCATCAGCAGCAGGTCGGTCGTGCAGTTCTTGGAGAGCAGCGCCACCACGTCGCCCTTGCCGACGCCGTCGGCGGAAAGTGCTGCGGCGTAACGGTTCACGCGGCGGTTGGCCTCGCCGTAGGTGGTCGTGCGGCCCTCGAACCGGACGAACGGCCGGTCGGGGTGCTCGGCCGCGTGCTTTTGGAAGACCGAACCGATGGTCCGTTTGGCCTCCGGTGGGCGTCGGATGAGTCCCGGCGCGTGCTTGATCATCCCGGTCGCATGTGGCGCCATCTTCACCACGCCGCGAAGGATGTCGGGGATACCGACGGTCTTCTTCACACTCTGCTGCCGACTGTCCTGCTGCTCGACCCCTTGGGACATCTGCCCTCCGCTCTCCCGCTGGCGTTTCGAGTGCCCCGCGCACTCAGGCGCTACCTTACCGGCCGGTAGCAAGGCCTTTCCGTGCTGTCGCCAACTCCACCGCGTCGTCGACCGACCGCGTGATGAGCAGCCGGTCGAGCGATCGTCGGGCGACGAACCCGGTTGTCGACAACTCTCGCAGCCAGTCGAGCAACGGCGCGTAGAAATCGACAGGATCGAGCAGGACGACCGGTTTGTCGTGCATCCCGAGGTAGCCCCCGGTCCAGGTCTCGAAGAGCTCCTCGAGCGTCCCGATCCCGCCCGGGAGGGTGATGAACCCGTCGGCACGCTCGTCCATGAGGCGTTTGCGTTCGCGCATGGTCTCGGTGACCACGAGTTCGCCCGATCCGAGGTCGGCGACCTCGTGCTTCATCAGTGCGCGCGGGATGATGCCGACCGTGTGGCCACCGGCCTCGCGAGCGGCGTTGACCAGCGCGCCCATCATGGAGATGTTCCCGCCACCGGAGACGACCACATGCCCCTGTTCGGCGAGCGTCCGACCCACTTCGGCGGCGAGATCGAGGTAGGGCTGGTCGACGGGACCGGAGGCGCAATAGACGCAGACAGCACTCACCGGGCAATCGTGCCATCGTCTGCCGGGAAGGTCATATCGACCCTCAGGGTGTCGCGGCCTCGATCGCGGCGACCACGTCGTCGGGATCGTCGACGACGGTGAGCAGGTCCAGATCCTCGGGCGAGATCATCCCGCGCGCGGCGAGGACGTCGCGCATCCAGTCCAGCAGGCCGCCCCAGAAGTCGCTGCCCACCAGCACGATCGGGAACCGGACCACCTTCTTGGTCTGCACCAGGGTCAGCGCCTCGAAGAGTTCGTCGAGGGTGCCCATCCCGCCAGGGAGACAGACGAACGCCTGCGCGTACTTCACGAACATCGTCTTGCGCACGAAGAAGTATCGAAAGTTCATGCCGAGATCGACCCAAGGGTTGAGACCCTGCTCGAAGGGCAGCTCGATGTTGAGTCCGATCGACTGCGCCCCGGCCTGATGGGCCCCCTGGTTCGCAGCCTCCATCGCACCGGGTCCGCCACCGGTGATGACCGCGTAACCGGCCTCGCCCAGCGCTCGGCCCACGCGGACACCGAGCGCGTATTCCGGCGACTCCGGATGCAGTCGCGCCGAGCCGAAGACGGTCACGGCCTCGGCGACCTCGCTCATCGCATCGAACCCGGCGACGAACTCGGACTGGATGCGCAGGACCCGCCAGGAGTCGCGCATGGTCCGTTCGGAACGACGCGTGGCGTCGCGCGGGTCGACCCATTCCAGCAGGCGGCGGTCCGTGGTCTTGCCGCGCTGGTCTCGCCGGATCCGGATCGGGCCGACGTAGCAGGTGTCGGGGTTCGTTCCGTCTTCGACGGGTTCCGGTTCGGGCGTGGTCGACATGGCGGTCACGCTAGCAGCGCCGTCCGACTCCGCCGGTCCTGCGAGGTCAGGACAGGTAGGTGCGCAGCAGGTCGGTCACCGCGCGGATCTGCTCCACCGGCACCCGTTCGTCGACGCGATGCGCGAGATTGGGATCGCCGGGGCCCAGGTTCACCGCGGGGATTCCCAGCGCCGAGAACCGCGACACATCGGTCCAGCCGTACTTCGCGCGGAAGCGTCCGCCCGCGGCCGCCACGAGCGCCGCGGCCGCCGGGTGCCCCAGCCCGGGCAGGGCGCCGGCCGCGGAATCGGTGACCTCCAGCCCGATCCTGCCGTCGGCCAGGTCGGCGCCGAACACCTCGCGGACGTGGTCGAGCGCCTGGTCGATCGAACGGTCCGGTGCGAAGCGGAAGTTGACGTCGACGTGCGCGGCGTCCGGGATCACGTTGCCGGCCACCCCGCCGCCGACCGCGACCGCCGACAGGCCCTCGCGGTACTCGCAGCCGTCGATGTCGACCCGACGGGCCTCATACCCCGCCAGCGTGGTCAGGACACCGCCGAGCTTGTGAATGGCGTTGTCGCCCATCCACGATCGGGCCGAGTGCGCTCGGGTTCCCGTCGTCGACAACCGAACCCGCAGCGTCCCCTGGCATCCGGCTTCGATGAGCCCCGCGGTCGGCTCGCCGAGGATCGCCACGTCACCGGCGAGCCACTCGGGGAGTTCGCGTTCGATGTCGTTCAGGCCGTTGAACTCCGCGGCGATCTCCTCGCAGTCGTAGAAGATCAGCGTCAGGTCCGAGGCCGGCTCCGGCAGCGTCGCCGCGAGGTGGAGGAACACCGCGTCACCGGACTTCATGTCGACGGTGCCGCATCCGTGCAGGACGTCGCCCTCCTCCGAATCCATCTCGCGGCGGTGCGGGAGGTTGCCGGCGACCGGCACGGTGTCGAGGTGCCCGGCGAGGATGACCCGCTGGGCGTGTCCCCGGTCGGTCCGTGCGAGGACACGGTTGCCGTGGCGGAGGATCTCGAATCCGCTCGTCTGCGCGCGCAGGGCGGCCTCGACCGCGTCGGCGATGGCCGACTCGTTGCGCGACTCGCTCTCGATGTCGACGAGCGCGGCGGTCAGTTCGACGGGGTCGGCGGTCAGGTCGAGGTCGGTGCTCACTCCCTCACCGTAGTGAGCCCATCTCCGCGGCGCCGAAGGAGACGCTGAACTTCACGCACCAGAGGAACACCGACGGATAGTCGCCCAGCTCGACGTCGGCGGGGATCTCGTAGACCTGGTTGCCCTTGTTCCCCTTGATCATGCCGAGGTCGACGTGCGGGACGTCCGCGGCCGTTCGCCACCCGGCGAACCCCTCGACCACGTCCCCTTGCGACAGCCACACGTGGACATCAGGGCCGGTGGTCGTGTCCAGGTCCTCGATCGCCAGCACGCGTGAGCCGTCGGGCTGTTCGATGATCGAGACCGTTCCGGATGTCGAGTGCTCATGGCTGATCAGGCTGCCGCGCGAGACGACCACCGGCCCGGCGGGCGGCGGCTGCCCCGGCGTCGACGTCGTGGGGGTGACCGCGACCGGGATCGCGTCGTCGACCTCGGTGTCGACGAAGATCAGCCACGGCTGGAAGACGACGGCCCCGACCGCCAGCGCCGCCACGATCACGACGCCGACCCCGCCCACCACCCACGGCCAGCGGCGTCGGCGGCGCCGGGGCGGTACAGATGGCTGGGGATGACCGGTCATGCTGGCGACCCTACGAGCGGCGCACAGCGCGTGACCAGGTCTTTGGGCCGAATGGATGACGCCGGGGCACCGGTGGCGGGGCGGGGGCGCCGGTGTCGATCACCTAGACTCACCTGTCGTGACATCTACTGGCGCACACGCAACTGGCATCGCGACCGTGATCGACGGGGGTTCGACTCCCGGCGTCGTCCTCGACGTCTGGTTCCCCGAACCCGAACTCGACGGGGTCGAGACCGCGGAGACCGTGATCCTCGACGACGAGTCGACACCGGCCCACCTCCGTGAGCTGGTGGGCGTCGACGAGGCCCGCGGGGTCAAGACCGTCGCGGTCCGCACCGGCATCGCCGACATCTCCGCCGCACCCATCGACGCCTACGACGTCTACCTCCGACTCCACCTGCTGTCGCATCGCCTCATCACCCCGCACGGCGCCAACCTCGAGGGCATCTTCGGGATGCTCACCAACGTGGTGTGGACCAATCACGGCCCGTGTGCGGTCGACAACTTCGAGTCGGTACGGGCGAAGCTGCGCGCCCGCGGACCGGTCACCGTCTACTCGATCGACAAGTTCCCGCGCATGGTCGACTACGTGGTGCCCGGCGGCGTACGGATCGGCGACGCCGACCGCATCCGCCTCGGCGCGCATCTCGCGGCCGGCACCACCGTGATGCACGAGGGCTTCGTCAACTTCAACGCCGGCACCCTCGGGTCGTCGATGGTGGAGGGTCGCATCTCCGCGGGCGTCGTCGTCGGCGACGGCTCCGACATCGGCGGCGGCGCCTCGACGATGGGCACCTTGTCGGGCGGCGGCAAGGAGATCATCGCGCTGGGCAAACGCTGCCTCCTCGGCGCGAACTCCGGCTGCGGCATCCCGCTGGGTGACGACTGCGTCATCGAGGCCGGCCTCTACGTCACCGCCGGCACCAAGGTCACCGGACCCGATGGCACGCAGATCAAGGCGCGCGACCTGTCCGGCCAGTCCAATCTGCTCTTCCGTCGCAACAGCCTGACCGGCGCGGTCGAGGTCGTGCCGTGGAAGGGCGACGGCATCGCCCTCAACGAGGCGCTGCACAAGAACGACTGACGCCCTGGCTCACTGGCCGGATCTCCCATCCCGACGTATGGTGGGCACATGAGCACATCGAACAACCGTTCGACGAACGAGACCGACGACGTCCTCGGCGCGGGCGCCGGAAACTCCACCGAGAAGGACCCGGACGACTGGGTGACCGGCGACGAGCCGATGACCGGCGCGCAGCGGAGCTATCTCGACACCCTCGCACGGGAGGCCGGCGAGACCCTCTCGGCCGATCTCACGAAAGCCGAGGCGTCCGAGGAGATCGACCGTCTGCAACAGAAGAGCGGTCGCGGCTGAGCAGGGCCGGTGTCAGGCGGCCAGTCGAGCGACGGCCGCACTGATCCGCTCGTCGGTGGCGGTGAGCGCCATCCGAACGTGGCGCTCACCCGCCGGACCGTAGAAATCGCCTGGAGCACAGAGGATTCCGCGATCCGCGAGCCAGGCGACGGTCTCCCGGCACGGTTCGTCCCGGGTGGCCCAGAGATACAGGCCCGCCTCAGAATGGTCGACCCGGAAGCCCGCACCCTCCACGGCTGCTTTGAGCAGCCGACGACGCTCGGCATAACGCTCGCGCTGCTCGTCGACATGTGCGTCGTCGGCCAGTGCGGCGGTCATCGCTCCCTGGACGGGGAACGGCACGATGAGTCCGGCATGCTTGCGGACTGCGAGCAATTCGGCGATCAGTTCGGGGTCGCCGGCGAAGAATCCGGCGCGATACGACGCCAGGTTCGAGATCTTGGACAGTGAGTGGACCGCGAGCAGCCCGGTGTGGTCGCCGTCGCAGACCCTCGGGTCGAGGATCGACAGCGGCTCGCCCTCCCAACTCAGACCGAGGTAACACTCGTCGGACACGACGACGGTCCCCCGCTCGCGCGCCCATCCCACGACTTTGCGGAGATGATCGAGGCCGAGGACCTTGCCGGTCGGATTCGACGGCGAGTTGATGAACATCAGCGCCGGGTTCATCGGTCCCAGCGCGACGGTCGAATCCGCCCGCACCGCCCGCGCACCGGCGAGCAGGGCGCTCACCTCATAGGTCGGGTAGGCGACCTCGGGGATGACCACGTCGTCGCCGGGTCCGAGCCCGAAGGTCGAGGCCAGGCCGGCGATCGCCTCCTTGGTACCGATGACCGGCAGGATTCCCGTCTCGTCGAGCGACGTGACCCCGTGGCGTCGGATCAGCGACTCCGCGGCCGCCTCCCGCAACTCGCGGGTCCCGATCGTCGTCGGGTAGCCCGGGAACGCCGAGTTCTCGGCGAGTGCGTCGCGGATGAGTGCGGGCACCGGGTCGACGGGCGTCCCGACCGACAGGTCGACGATGCCGTCGGCGTGGGCCTGAGCCGTCGCCTTCGCATCGGCGATCGTGTCCCACGGGAAGTCGGGCAGACGCCCGCTGACGCGGGTCGAGGAGACGCGCAGGGGCGCAGCCGTACGGGAGACAGGACTGCTCATGCGGAGGCGGTCAGTCCTCTTCGTTCATCGGCGGGAGACCCTTGATGAACGCCGGATCGGCCTCGGTCTTGCCGACCTTGCTGGCGCCGCCCGGGGAGCCGAGGTCGTCGAAGAAGTCGGCGTTCGCGCTGACGTAGGGCTCCCATTCGTCGGGAACATCATCCTCGTAGAAGATCGCCTCGACCGGGCACACCGGCTCACACGCACCACAGTCGACGCACTCATCCGGCTGGATGTAGAGCATGCGTCCACCCTCGTAGATGCAGTCGACGGGGCACTCCTCCACGCAAGCCTTGTCCAACACGTCGACGCAAGGCTCCGCGATGATGTAGGTCACCACTCACTCCTTCGCTAGGGAAGATCCGGGTCGGCGCGACGAGAAACGCAGTTCGGCGTCGAACGGCACTCCGGCGTCGGCGCCGGTGCGGCCCGAGGGCTGGTCGAACCGCACCCCACAGTATCCGCCCCGGGAGACGCTGCGACGAAATCGGCCCCCGTTCAGAGGCGCCCGAATCCGGGTTTGAGTAACGAGGATCACATCGCCGACCGCGAGACGCCGCTCCGGGTTTCGTTCAGCGTGCCGCCAAACCTCGACGCCGCGACGATCCGCGTGCAGAGTCGGGCGCATGATCGTCGTCGACGAATCCGTCCTCACCGGACACCGACCCGCGGGCGCGTGTGCCCGGGTGCCGCACCGACCCACCGCGCGGTCGATGTCGATGTGCTGTTGCTGAACCGATCGGCCTCACCACATCCTCTTCGACTCTCGCAAGGATTCGCCATGACCTCCACCCTCGCCCGCACCGAACGGGCGCCTCAGTCCGCCTTATCGTCTCTTTCCTCCGCCCGGAATCGTGCTCGGACGTCGTCGCCGCTGCGCGAGCGTCCGGGTACCGCGGCCCCGCGCGCCCTTGGTCACCTGCCGACGCGGCTCCGGCCCGCCGACCTGCTCCGCATCACCGACCAGGGCGTCGCAGACGTCCTCGACGGTCGCCACGACGACCTGCTCCCGGAGGTCTGGGACGAACGGCATCGCTGGTCGACGCGCCTGCACGCCGACGACGACGTCGACGTGTGGCTGATCAGCTGGACGCCGGGCGAGGCCACCGAACTGCACGACCACGCCGGTTCGCTCGGAGCCCTGACGGTGTTGTCGGGCAGCTTGCGCGAGTACCACTGGACGGGAGACGATCTGGCGGTGCGCATCCTCGACGCCGGCGACCAGGCCGCCTTCCCTCTCGGGTGGGTGCACGACGTCGTGCGGAACCCGGTCGTCGCCGCCCCGGAAATCGGTGCGGAGACCAGCCCGCTGGTGACCCCGACGCTCAGCGTGCACGCCTACTCACCGCCGCTGACCGCGATGTCCTACTACGACATCTCCGAGGGCGGCCACCTGCGCCGCGACCGGACCGTCCTCACCGACCAGCCCGAATGAGCACTCCCCGCACCATCGACGACGTACTCGCCGACGCACGGTCGCGGATCGCGCGGGTCAGGGCCGCGGACGTCCCCGCCGAGCTGGCCGACGGGGCGGTTCTGGTCGACATCCGTCCCGCGGCGCAGCGCGCGGAGGAGGGCGAGGCCCCCGGAGCCCTCGTCATCGAACGGAATGTCCTCGAATGGCGGTGTGACCCGGCGAGCGACGCCCGCATCGACCAGGCCGTCGACCATGACGTCCGCTGGATCATCCTGTGCTCCCAGGGTTATACGTCGAGCCTCGCCGCCGCGGCGCTGCAGGATCTCGGGTTACATCGCGCCACCGACGTCGTCGGCGGATACGAAGCGCTCGCACCCGTTCTCGGCTGACTGCCACGCACCCGACGACAGGTGCTTCCCTCAGGCAACCGCCGGCCAGGGACGCGGGGCCGGGCGGGTGTCGACGGCGAGGCCGGTCACCGGGTCGGCGAGCGCGGCGACGTGCTGGGTCAGTGCCGGGTCGATCCAGTCGGCACCGTTCAGCACATACGGCGGCTGCGCGGTGATGCGTTCGGTGAGAACGAAATCCGATTCCGCGGTGCGGGCGGCCAGGGCGTCGAGGTGAGGCCACGGGCGTTCCGGGTTGACGTGGTCGGGCGTCAGCGGCGACACCCCACCCCAGTCGTCGACGCCGGACGCGATCAGCGCGGCACATTCCGCGGGTGACACCAGATTTGGCGGCGCCTGAATCCGCATGTGTGGGCCGAGGACAACCCGGGCGACCGCGACGGCGGCGAGGAACTCGGTCATCTCCGCGTCGGGGGTCGAGCGCATCGCGGTGTCCGGCTTCGCCCGGAAGTTCTGCACGATCACCTCCTGGATGTGCCCGCCTCGGGCGTGCACATCGGCGAGGGCCAGCAGCGATTCGGCCCGCTCGGTGAGTGATTCGCCGATCCCGACCAGAATCCCGGTGGTGAACGGGACGCGAGCGGTGCCCGCATCGCGCAGCACCTGCATGCGGACCAGCGGGTCCTTGTCGGGACTTCCGTAGTGTGCCTGGCCTTTCTCGGTGAACAGGCGACGCGACGTCGTCTCCAGCATCATGCCCATCGACGGTGCGACCGGGCGCAGGCGGAGCAGTTCCTCGAGGCTCATCACCCCGGGATTGAGGTGCGGCAGCAGACCTGTCTCCGACAACACGGCGACCGCGGCGGCACGAACGTAGTCCAGCGTCGAGGCATAACCCCGTTCGGCCAGCCATTCGCCGGCCTGCGGCCACCTGTCCTCGGGGCGGTCACCCAGCGTGAAAAGCGCCTCCTTGCAGCCGAGTTCGGCACCGCGGCGCGCGAGGTCGACGACCTCGTCGAGTTCCAGATAGAGCCCCTCCCCCGCGCGGGCGAGTTTTCCGGGGACCGTGACGAAGGTGCAGTAGTGGCACCGGTCGCGGCACAGGCGCGTCAGCGGGATGAACACCTTGCGGGAGTAGGTGATCTGCCGCGACCGGCCGACCGCGGCCAGCCCCTCGTCTCGGAGCGCCCCGGCGATCGATTGCAGTTCGACCAGGTCGTCTCCTGCGCAGGACAGGAGCGTCACGGCCTCGTCGAGACCGATCGGCGCCCGGTCGCGCGCGGCGTCCAGGGCCGCGCGGACGGTCAACTTCTCGGTCATTCCTCACCCTCCTCAGGTGTTCCGGTGCCGACGTCGGGACGGGGTTCGTACGGTTCGGGGTCGAAGGTGCCGTTGCGTTCGCGGAACGACGCCGCGGTGCCCGGCCACAACAGGGTCAGGCGACCGCTGTCGGGGTCGACATACCAACTCTCACAACCGGTCAGCCACACCGTCGACTCGCTGCGAGCGTCGATCTCCCGCGTGTATTCGTCTTCGGCGGCAGGCGAGACCGCCAGAGTCGTGATTCCGTTGCCGGCCATGTACTCCAGCGCGCCCAGGACGTAGTCGAGTTGCGTCTCGATCATGTAGATCGCCGAGTTGTGGCCGAGCGCCGCGTTGGGCCCGTCGAGGACGAACATGTTCGGGAATCCGCTGACCACGGTCGAGGCGTAAGACGTCATGCCCGCCGACCAGTGGTCGGACAGCCGCCGACCGGCACGACCGGTGATTCGCGATGCCGCGGGCGGGCGTGCGGATTCGAAACCGGTTGCCATCACCAGGACGTCGAGATCGTAGGTGTGACCACTGTGCGCGGTGGCCTTGGTCTCGGCGACCGACGTCAGAGCACTCGACTCGAACACCACATTGGACCGCTGCAGTGCCGGATAGAAGTCGTCGCTGAGCAGGATTCTCTTGCAACCGATCTCGTAGTCGGGGGTCAGTTGTTCACGGAGGTCGGCATCGGCCACCTGCCCGTGGAGGTGATCCCGTGCACGGGAACGGATCTCGTCGATGTCCGGATGCAACCCGAGCCGCTGCCGGAACGCCCCGTCGGCTTCGGTGAGCAGTCGGTCGCGCACCTCCGCCGCGACGACGGGGTCGAGCATGGCGGCCCGCTCGTCGTCGGTGTAGAGCCGGTCCGCGCGCGGCACGACATACGGTGGCGTGCGGCAGAACACGACGAGATCGTCCGCGGAGTCGGCGAGGTGCGGGATGAGCTGCACCGCCGACGCACCTGTTCCGACGACCCCGACCCGCGCGCCCGCAACGTTGACGTCGTCGTGCCAGGCGGCCGTGTGGACGACCTGTCCCGGGAAGGTGTCGAGTCCGTCGATGTCGGGGATGCGCGCCTCCGACAACCGTCCGACCGCCAGCACCAGCGAGCGAGCGCGGAAGGTGACGGCCCGGCCGTCCGGCGCCGCCGCCGTGATCACCCAGTGCGCCCCCTGCTCGTCCCAGACCGCTTCGCGTAGTTCGCGATTGAGCTCGATGCGGTCGGCGAGTCGTTCGTCGACGACGATCTGTTCGAGATAGCTGCGGATCTCGGCGCCACGAGGGAACCGCGCCGACCAGTCGGCCGGCGGCCGGAACGAGAACGAGTACAGATGGGCGGGGATGTCGCAGGCGATGCCGGGATAGGTGTTGTCGCGCCACGTGCCCCCCACGCCGTCGGCGCGTTCGAGCACGACGAAGGACTCCCGCCCGCGGCGCGCGAGCTGCGTCGCCATCCCGAGCCCGGCGAAGCCCGCGCCGATGATGGCGACATCCACGTCGTCCATCGTCAGGGCGCGCTGCTGCGCTCCGGCCGCCCGCCCGGAAGACATACTCCGGCTCACGCGGACACCTGTGGCAGCGGGAGTTGCCGGTCGGGCTCTGGCACCCCGTAGCGGGTGGTGCGCTGACGCGGCCTCCGTCCGGCTCGCGCCGCGATGTCGACGACAGCCGCGGCGTCGAGGACACGACCTGACTCCGGTCCCGCGCCCGGCATCAGGGTGCCGTCGAGCAACAGCCCACCCAGATCATCTGCCCCGCCGCGCAACACCAGATCGACGGTGGCCGCGGGCAGTTTGGTCCACGCCACCTGCAGATGGTCGAGGAGGCCTGCGGTCATGAGGCGGGCGACGGCGTGCAACGCGCGGGTCTCTCGCCCCGACGCGGTCCGCGAGGGGGTGTCCAGGTGGGGCGGCACGTTCTCGGGAAGCAGTGGCATCAGGATGAGTTCGCTGAAACCGCCCGTGCGACGCTGGATCTCGAGTAGCAGTCGAAGATGGGCGATCTGGTGTGCGGGCGTCTCGACGTGCCCGTAGAGCATCGTCGCGGTGGAGAAGAGACCCACGCGGTGGGCGGTCTCGATGACGTCGACCCAGCTGCCGACCGGTGGCGCCGTGCCGGTGGGTGAGAGCGTCGCCCGGACGGTGTCGTCGAGGACCTGGGCGGCGGTCCCCGGCACCGACCCCAGGCCCGCCGACCGAAGCCGCTCGAGGTGTTCGACGATCGTGATCCCGGCACGCTCGGCGCCGTCGACGATCTCCGGGGCCCGATAGGCGTGCAGGTGGAGCCCGTCGGCGGCACCCGTGATGTCCTCCACGAGTCGGACGTATCCGTCGGCCGGCAGTTCGGCGGGCAGGGGTCCCTGCATGCAGATCTCGGTCGCGCCGAGTGCGACCGCCTCGGCGACCAGTTCGTCGAGACCCGGGTCGTCGGGTCCGAGCCGGCTGACGACCCCGGTGTCGAGGTTGCGGTTGACCACGAAGGTCAACACCTCCGGGTCGGTCACCTGCCGACGCACGGTGTCGGCCAGATCGCACAATTCGTCGAGCTGCGCACCCGAGGCACCCAGGAGGGCGACCCAGCCGTCATCGTCGAGGGCGTCGGCCCCGAGAGTCGGGTCGTCACGGACACGGCTCAGTGCGGCCGTGACGCGCTCGATCGGGGCCATGATGTCTTCGGCCCACGCGCGCAGAAGCATGTCTCTCACTCTAACGCCGCCCGTCGCGGCACGACGCGGAGCGCCCCTGCGGAGCGGTGGTCAGTCGGGTTCGGGCAGCCGCCCCGTCCAGCCCAGCGCGGCGCACGGCCCGACACCGAGGACGACGAGCAGCAGGGTCTGTACGAGGTAACCACTGCTGATCGAGAGCACGACGTCCCCGCCCGGGCCGGGGAGCCCGCCGGCGATCACGACGACGAGCCCCCACGCGGCAAGTGGCCCGTACCGCCACGGGGTCGCGGTGAGGCCGGCCGCGAGCCAGAGTAGGGCCGCATTGACCACGCCGGCGGCAAGTGCCGCGACGGGCAGCGCGACGCCGCCGAAGCGCTGATAGGTGAACGCAACACTCACGAGCCCGATCGCGAACCCGTCGACGACGAGGAATCCCAGGAGCAGCCGGTCGACGACGGAGCCCGATACGGGCCGAACAAAGCGGGCCACGGCTCAGTCGATCCCGGCGAACAGGTCCGACTCGCGCGTGTCCGTGGCACCGAGGGACTCGTGACGCTCTGGTTCGGTGAGGATGAAATGCTCCGCGCGGACGATCGGCTGCAGGATGTTGTTCGACAGCGCGTATTCGGTTCCGGACGCCGCAACGGTCACCTGTGTGGCGTGGGCGGCCAGGGCGGCCACCTTTTGTGGGAGGTACGCGCTGATGTCGATCTCGGTGGTGATGTCGGCGTCGGGATAGCTCGGCAGCTCACCGTCGCGGGGCATCCGCCAGCCGTCGGGTACCGCGGCGACACCGGCGAGCCCGGAGTCCAGTGCGCTGCGTTCGGTCACCGATTCGTAGATCTTGTCCGGGCCCGGACCGACTTCCCGGGCGCGGGCGACCGCGGCCGTCGTGACCTCGTGCACCAGTTTGTGATCGGGATGGCCGTACGTACCCGAGGCGTCGTAACTGACGACCACCTGGGGTGCGAAGTCGGTGAGCACGTCGACCAACGCCTCGACGGGCTCGTCGAACGGTGCCCGCACGAGTGCGCGCGGGTGGTTCGCGGACGGGGCGCCGGCCATCCCGGAGTCCCGCCATCGGCCCGCACCGCCGAGGAATCGCGGCCGCAACGCGGGACGGCCGGCGGGACTGAGCTCGGCCAGTGCCCGCGTGAGTTCGAGTACCCGGAACCCGCCGAGCTGGTCGGCGCCGCCGTCGGCGACCAGCTGGGCCCACTCGTCGCCGATCACCTCGCCCTCCTCCCCGAGCGTGAAGGTCAGCACCCGCACGTCGACGCCCTCGGCGAGATATCGGGCGATGGTGCCGCCGGTCATGATCGTCTCGTCGTCGGGATGAGCGTGGACGAGCAGCAGCCGGCGATCCGCCGGGACACCGGTCACGTCAGCTCCCAATTGACCGCGGTCCCGAAGATCGAGACCTGGATGGGTCCGGTGAGCGGGACGTCGCGCACCGCCGACGTGGTGCCCACGACCATCGAGTCCTGGTACAGCGGCCGGTATATCGCCTGCGCGGCGAGGAGCGGCTCGGCCTCGTTCAGCGTCGGGATCGGGTCGTCCTCGGAGAGTGCGGTGCGCGCGAGCTCGATGAGCCGCGGGTCACACAACCCGGACACGTTGCTGGCATAGCTGTCCCCGGGATCGCCACCGCTCGGCGCGATGCTGGTGGGCGTCGGCGGCGTCGCGGGCGACGGTTCGGTACCGGGCTTGGGCTGGTTGCAGTCGACCTGCGACGCGAGCGACGACGCCGGCGGCACGCCGAGCCCCGACCACCCGACGACCAGGTCGACGCGCTGGTTGGTGAGCGCCGACCCGTACAGCTCGCTGTTGGGCAGCGTCACGACCTGAGCGCGCACCCCTGCACCTCGGAGCTGGTCGACGATGCTCGACGCGGCCGACGTGGTCCGCGGATCGCCGGCGACCGCACCGACACGGACGATGAGGTCCTGCCCGTCGCGCTGGAACGTCAGGATTCCCTCGGGCAGTTCCGGTACCTCGACCAGACCCTCGGTCGGGGTCTCGCTCACCCCGGGCGTCGCCGACCCGCCGGTGGACGGCGCCTCGGACGCGGGCGTGGACCCGGACGGGGACGACGGCGACACCGAGGAGGGCTCCGACGACGACGCCGACGGCACCGGGGATGCCGAGCCGACGGGCTCGGGCGCGGCGCGGCGGTAACCGGCGGCGCCGAGCAGGGCGTCGACCTCGGCCGCCCCGAGGCGCGGGCGGTCGACCGGTGAATAGCCCGGATCCGACGGCGCGAAGACGGTGTTCGCGAACGGTTCGACGACCCAGTCGCCGGCACCGGCGAAGGTGGTCAGTCGCGGATCGACCAACCCGAGGATCGCGCGCCGGACCTCCACCGAGCTCATCGCGTCGGTGCGGGCGTTCACGCTGACACCGAGTGACCGCGACGTCAGGCTGCGGGCGGTCTCGAGACCGGGCAGCGCGGTCAGTTCCGCGTCGGTGGCCGGCGAGGCGCCGAGGGCCACGATGGCCGAGTCGCCGGATCGTACGGAGTCGAGCATCTGGGCCGATGTGCCGGCGCGGCGGAGGACGATCTGATCCAACCGGGGCGGGGTGACCCAATACCGGTCGTTGCGGGCGAGGCGGACCTCGTCGCGGGTCTTGTCGATCCCCACGATCGCGTAGGGCCCGGCCGAAACCGGCTTGCCGGTGTCCATCCCGGTCTGGAAGCCGGCCGGCGCACCCTTGAGCACGTGACTGGGCAGCAATCCGGTGAACAGCTCTCGCCACGCGGGGTACGGCGACTCGAACCGCACCTCGACGACCTTGCCGCCCTCCCGGGACTGCACCGAGTCGATGAGCCGGTAGCCGGCCGGTGCCACGACGTTGGGCTGCCGGGACATCTGCTGCCACAGGAAGTTGAAGTCGTCGCCCGTCACCGGCAGGCCGTCGGACCACTGGGCGTCGGTGTGGATGCGGTAGGTCACGGTGAACGGCGCCCGCGACGTCACCTCAGCGGAGGTGACGAACGAGCGCTGCAGTTCCCACACCGTCCCGCCCGGGGTCTGGACCGGCGCGAACGCGCTGGGCAGCGTCATCGCCGCGACCGCCGTGGTCACCGGATTCTGGTCGGCGGCGATGTGCGGGTTGAAGCCCGATCCGACCGAGTCGGTGGCGATGTAGATCGTCTTCTCCACCGGGTACTCGGTCGGGGTCGGCGGTGGCCCGGTGTCGCGGACCGGGGGCGGCGGATCCGACATGCAGGCGGTCAGCACCACGAGCAGGGCGACGCTGCACGAGAGCATGCCGAGCAACCGCCCACGGACCCGGTTCGCGGCCTCGCGGCCCGGTCGTGGTCTCGCGCGATTCACCTCGGATACCCCCATGACGAAGAAGCTTCTCGGTCCGTCGGACGCGCCCGCCACCGTGATGCGGCGCCGGAGCGCCATCGACACTCAGCTGACGGCGGCATCCCGGGACTTGGCCCGCGAGCGCTCACGGGCGCGCGTCGTCGAGTCGAGGTGCACCTTACGCACTCGCACGACCTCCGGGGTGACCTCGACACACTCGTCGGCGGCGCAGAATTCCATGGCGCCCTCGAGGTCGAGTTGCATCGGCTTTGCGAGGGTCTCCATCACGTCGGCCGAGGACTGACGCATGTTGGTCAGCTTCTTCTCACGGGTGACGTTGATGTCGAGATCCTCCTGGCGCGGGTTGATCCCCACGACGTGGCCCTCGTACGAGTCGTCGCCCGGGTTGACGAAGAAGGTGCCGCGGTCGGCGAGCTGGATCATCGCGAACGGGGTGACCGTTCCCGACCGGTCGCTGACGAGCGAACCCGTGTGGCGGGCCCGGATCTCGCCCGCCCAGGCGTCGTAGCCCTGGAACACCGCGTTGGCGATGCCGGTGCCCCGGGTCTCGGTGAGGAAGTCGGTGCGGAACCCGATGAGGCCGCGCGAGGGCACGATGAACTCCATGCGGACCCAGCCGGTGCCGTGGTTGTTCATCTGCTCCATGCGGCCCTTGCGGGCGGCGAGCAACTGGGTCACCGCGCCGAGGTACTCCTCGGGCACGTCGACGGTCAGATGCTCGAACGGCTCCTGGACCTTGCCGTCCACCTTGCGGGTGACGACCTGCGGCTTGCCGACGGTCAGCTCGAAGCCCTCACGACGCATCTGCTCGACGAGGATGGCCAGGGCGAGCTCGCCACGTCCCTGCACCTCCCAGGCGTCGGGCCGGCCGATGTCGAGCACGCGCAGCGACACGTTGCCGATCAGCTCGGTGTCCAGACGCTGCTTGACCATGCGGGCGGTCAGTTTGTGGCCCGACACCCGGCCCGCCAGCGGCGACGAGTTGGTGCCGATGGTGACCGAGATCGCCGGCTCGTCGACGGTGATGCGCGGCAGCGGCTGCGGGTTCTCCAGGTCGGCGAGGGTGTCGCCGATCATGATCTCCGGCATACCGGCGACGGCCACGATGTCACCGGCCGATGCGGACTCGGCGGGCGCCCGGTCGACTCCGACGGTGGCGAGGAGCTCGGTGATCTTGGCGCGCTCGACGACGGCTTCACCGTCGACCTCGCGGCACCAGGACACCTGCTGGCCCTTGCGGAGGGTTCCGTTGTGGATGCGGACGAGCGCGAGACGGCCGAGGAAGGCCGACGCGTCGAGGTTGGTGACGTGTGCCTGCAGCGGCGCGTCCGGGTCACCCTTGGGCGCCGGGACGTGTTCGAGCAGGACGTCGAAGAAGGAGTCGAGGTTCTCCCCCGCCGGGATCTCGCCGTCGGCCGGCTGCTCGGTGCTGCAGACACCGGCGCGGCCAGAGGCGTAGAGCACGGGGAGCTCGAGGACGAGTTCGGCGGCCTTCGCGGCCTCCTCGTCCAGGTCGGAGGCGAGGTCGAGGAGCAGATCCTGCGTCTCGTCGACGACCTCCTGGATGCGGGCGTCGGGACGGTCGGTCTTGTTGACGACGACGATCACCGGCAGCTCTGCGGCCAGCGCCTTGCGGAGCACGAAGCGCGTCTGCGGCAGCGGGCCCTCGGAGGCGTCGACGAGCAGGACCACGCCGTCGACCATCGACAGGCCGCGCTCGACCTCACCGCCGAAGTCGGCGTGGCCGGGGGTGTCGATGACGTTGATGACGACCTCGGTGCCGTCCGGCTGGCGCCGGTGGACCGCGGTGTTCTTGGCGAGGATGGTGATGCCCTTCTCACGTTCGAGGTCACCGGAGTCCATCACCCGGTCGACGACCTCGGCGCGCTCGCCGAAGACGCCGGACTGGCGCAGCATGGCGTCGACGAGTGTGGTCTTTCCGTGGTCGACGTGCGCGACGATCGCGACGTTGCGGAAGGTGGGGACAGCGCTCACTGGCTCTCTTTCGTGTGGTTGGGGACCGGCAGCGGCGGCCGGCGTCCGGGTCACTGCCGAACGTCTGGAACGTTCGCAGCCGAACGGCTCTGACCGGCGCGGGGAGCAGATCACCTAGGGATTCAACGTCACAGACTATCGGCTCGGGCGGTGAGACCGCGATCACAGCACCCACAAGAGTTGTAGTTAGGGTCTGCTAACCTCGCCGTATGGGCAAGGTCGACCCGACCAAGGTGGGCTCTCTGAAGCCCAAGAAGAAGTGTTGCAAGAGTTCGACGCGCTGTGTTCGCTGCCCGGTGGTCATTCACCGGATGCGCAAGCTCGACACCTCCGACATGTCGAAGAAAGAGCTGCACAAAGCACTGAAGAAGGCGCGCGCCGCCTGATTCGCGGTCACCCCGGCGGCATCTCCGCCTCGCGATCGTCGGACCGGCTGTCGTCGTCGACCGATCGCACGGCCACCGCCACCGCGACGAGCGCGATCCCTACCGCTTCGAGGGGCCGCGGCACCTGCGCCAGCGCGAGCAACCCGATCACCGACGCCGTCACCGGCAGCAGCGCGAGCAGGATCGCGAACCTTGCCTGGCCGACCCGCCGCAGCACGATCTGGTCGAGTGCGTAGGGCACCGCGGTCGACGCGATGCCGAGCAGCAACCCCTGGGCCAGGACCACCGGCAGCGCGGCCCCCGCGCGTACCGCGTCGGCCACCCACCACGCGAGCGGCGCGGTGAGCAACGCGGCCACCGCGAAGCCGGTCGCCAGATCCTCGACGCCCGTGCCTCGCGCCGCGACCCGTTTGCCCAGGACGATGTACCCCGCCCAGCAGGCGGCCGCGGTCAGCGCCAGGACGACGCCGATCGCCGTTCCCGACCACCGGACATCGGCGATCAGGACCACGCCGACAGCCGCCAGGACGAGTGCGGCGACATCGCGACGCGTCGCAGAACCCAAGGCGGCCACCACGATCGGGCCCAGGAACTCCAGGGCGACGGTCGTGCCCAGGGGCAGATGCGCGAGCGCCTCGTAGAAGGCGATGTTCATCCCGGCGGTGATCAGCCCGAAGCATCCGGCGAGGCGCAATCGCTCCCAACGCCAGGCCGTCCGGGCCGGTCGCACCCACAGCAGCAACACCAGCGCGGCCCCGGCGATCCGCAACCACGCGACGGCGGCCGGGGAGATGACGTCGAACAGGCCGACGGCGACGGCCGCGCCGAGATACATGGAGGTCGCTCCGACGACCATCAGTCCCGGCGGGACCAGCAGGTCCCGCCGTGTCACCGGCACGACGACCGCCTCGCCGGCCCACGCGGCGTCACGACCCGATCACCGCGACCCGTTCCGGCACCAGACGCACCCGCATCCGGTCGCCGATCGCGACGAAGGCGTCGGTGACCGCATCGATCTCGCCGACCGGGGTGTCGATGCGCACGCGCGGCCCGGCCGGGAGTTCGGCGACGAGCACGACGGTCGCCGTCGTTCCCGGCCTCTCCGGCGCATCGGACGGCGTAGGTCCGATCGCCACCGACTCGGGCCGCAGGCCGAGCCGGCACGAACCGTCGGGACGATCCAGCGGCATCTCACCGAGGACGGTCTGCGCGACGCCCGAGCGGACCTGCGCGTCGACGACGGTCGTGGCGCCGAGGAAACGCGCGGTCCACTCGTCGACCGGGTGTCGCCACAGCGCCGCCGGAACGTCGGTCTGGATCATCACCCCGTCCCGCATGACCGCGATCTCGTCGGCCAGGGTGGCCGCCTCGGCGTGGTCGTGGGTCACCACCATCGTCGGCACGCCGGCCGCTCGCACGATCTCCGAGATCTCTACTGCCAATTCGTCTCTCAACCGCCGGTCGAGCGCGGCGAGCGGCTCGTCGAGCAACAGCAGACGCGGACGCGGGGCCATGGCACGCGCGAGCGCGACCCGTTGGGCCTGGCCGCCCGACAGGGTCTCGACGGGACGCTTGTCGTAGCCGGTGAGGCCGACGACGTCGAGCATCTCGGCGACGCGATCGGCGATGGCGCGGCGCGACCAGCGCCGCACCTTCAGCCCGTACGCGACGTTCGACGCGACACTGCGCCCACCGAACAGTTGCCCGTCCTGGAAGACGACCCCGAAGTCCCGACGATGGACCTCGACGCCGACGAGGTCGACTCCGCCGAACCGCACCGTGCCACCGACCGGCGACTCGAGGCCGGCGATCGTCCGGATCAGGGTCGACTTGCCGCACCCCGACGGGCCCAGGATCGCGGTCACCAGCGACCCCTCTCCCCCGAGCCGCCACGACAGACCGTCGATGACGGTCTCGCCGCCGTACGCGACCGTGAGGTCGGAGATCTCCAATGAACTCTGTGTGGTCACAGCAGCGGCACCTCCGAGCGGGGCCGGAACGCCTCGACCACGACGACTGCGACGACCGTCGCGATGACGAGGACCACCGAGGCCGCCATGGCGGTGGCCAGGTTCTCGGCGCCCGGGCGGTTCAGAGCGGACCCGATGAGTACCGGAAGGGTGGTCGTGTCCGCGCGGGCAAGGAAGCTCGTCGCGCCGAACTCGCCCAGGGCCATGACGAAGGCGAACCCACCGGCAGCCCCCATCGACCTTCCGACGATCGGCAGGTCGACGGTCGCGAAGACGCGA
This sequence comes from Gordonia sp. NPDC057258, assembly GCF_042668985.1. Classification (NCBI taxonomy): domain Bacteria; kingdom Bacillati; phylum Actinomycetota; class Actinomycetes; order Mycobacteriales; family Gordoniaceae; genus Gordonia; species Gordonia sp. NPDC057258. Next base: position 11,960 of record NZ_JBHUXZ010000047.1, on the reverse strand, counting down.
AACGGCGTGGCTCCCAACGTCGCCGCGGCATGCCGCAACCGGACCGGCACCGACTCGAGTGCGGGCATCATGATGCGGATGACCACCGGAATCGCGATGAGGGCCTGGACCAGTGGGATGACCGCGGGCGATGCGGCGATCTCGTACGGCAACGACGCCAGCACGATGAGGTAGCCGAATCCGAGTGTGACAGCACTGATCCCGAGCGGGATGAGCGAGACGGCCGAGCCGATCGCCCCGACGACTCCGTGCGCGCGATGCAGCGCGACGGCGGCGAGCGTCCCGACCGCCAGGGCGATGGCGGTCGCCGCGGTGGCGGTCACCAGCGAATAGCGCAGGCTCTCCAGGGGTGTCACCCCGTTGACGGGTTCGGCCAGTGCGCGGTAGCCGGCGAGGGTCCAGTCGCCGTGGGCGACCGGTCGGACCGACCGCACCATCAGCACCAGGACCGGCCCGACGAGGAGGACTGCTGTCCACGCCCCCACCACCCAGACCGCCGGCCGCGTCCAGCGGCCGCCGGCCAGCCTGCGGTTACGTTCTGCCCGCCGGGCGCCGCCACCCGATCCGCGGCTTGCCGGATCGGCGAACACCCGCGTCAGCAGCAGCGCCGCCATGACCACCACGATCTGCAGCATCGACAGCGCGACCGCCTCGGGAATCCGGAAATATCCGATGGCCTGCGTGTAGATCTCGGTCTCCAGGGTCCGCAACTCCCCGGCGCCGAGAATGATCACGACGCCGAAACTGGTGGAACAGAACAGGAAGATCAGCGCGGCCGCCGACGCGGTGGCGGGCACCAGACGCGGCACGACCACGGTCATGGTCGCCCGAACCCGGCCCGCCCCGAGCGACCGTGCTGCCTCGAGCAGTCGCGGGTCGAGGTTGCGCCAGGCCGCGCCGACGACGCGGACGACGACGGCGATGTTGATGAACATGTGCGCCGCGAGCACGGCCGGCAGCCCGGATTCGATGTGCAGGAACGCCAATGGGCCGGACAGCAGGGAGCGGAAAGCGACACCGACGACGACCGTCGGCAGCACGAACGGCACGGTCACCACGACGGCGAGCACGAGCGCGGTGGTCCCGCGGACCCGGGCGAACAACCACGCGATGGGTGCGGCGGCGGCGAGTGCCAGGACCGTCGAGGCGGCCGCCTGGCCCAGGGTGACGCCCAGAAGCCCGAGGGCGTCGGTACGGTCGAGCAGTTCGATCAGGCCCACCCCGGAGTCACGGGCGATCGTGACGGCGCGCCGGACGAGCGCGATCACCGGCCAGGCGAACAGCACCACGACGAACAGCGCCGGGACGACCCACAGCGCAACCGATCCGGCGGCCCGGGCCACCCGGGTCACCACTGTCCCGGCCGGGGTCACCGAGTCGTCACCGGCCGACCGCGGCACGCCACTGATCGAGCCACATCTCGCGGTTCTCCGCGATCGTGGCGGGCGGCAGCGACGACATCCAGGCGGGCACCTCCGCGCGCGCCGGCCATCCCTCGGGCAGCGGGGTGTCGCGCTGCACCGGGTAGACGTACATCGAGTTCGGGAGTTCCTTCTGCACAGTGGGACTCAGCATGAAATCGACGAGCCTGCGGGCGCCGGTCGAGTTCCGGGTGCCCTTCAGGATGCCGATGTACTCCACCTGCGGGAAGCAGCTGTCGAGCAGCGCGCTCGTCCCGGGCGTCGCCGCCGGCGACGAGGCATAGGACAGCACGATGGGTTTGTCGCCACGGCCCTCGCCGGCGGTGAAGAGCTGGTTGTAGGCCACCTCCCAGCCCGAGACGATGGTCGCGCCGCCGCCGACGACCTGCCTCCAATAGTCCTGCCAGCCGTTTCCGAGCGCACCGACGGTGGTGAGCAGGAACGCCGTGCCCGGCGAGGAGGTCGCCGGGTCGGTCACCGCGGTGAGCGAGGCGAATTCCGGGCGGGTCAAGTCCCGGAAGCTCGCCGGCGGGGTCAGAGACCTGGATTCGAACCAGCCGTCGTCGATGTTGAGGCACACATCCCCGCGGTCGACGGCCGTGAGCTGCCCCTCCGCGCCGGGCACCGCGAAATCGGCGGCACCGTCGGCCGCGGCGGGTGACTCATAGGATTCCAGGGCGCCGGCGTCGATCGGACGCGAGGCGAAGGTGTTGTCGATGCCGAAGACCGCGTCTCCCTTGGGCGCACCCGGCGTCAGTGACACCGTCGACGCCAATTGCCCGGCGTCCCCGGACTTCACGATCTTCAGGGTCAGCCCGGTCTCCTGACGGAACTCGTCGATGACCGACTCCGGCAGTTCGAAGGAATCGTGGGTGAGCAGCGTGACCTCGCCGCCCGACGACGAGTCGTCGGCGCAGGCACTGGCCGTCGTCGCTGCCAGTACGACCGCGACGGCACCGACCACCAGGCGCGTCAGTCGCGACCTCCCGCGTGGGCGACCCGACGCGTCAGCGCGCAGCTCTGTCACTTCAGACTCCTGTTCGACCGTCCCCGATACCCGATTCTCCTCATCCAACCAGGTTGCCGCCTGTCCGTACGATCCAACCGCCCGACGTCACTTCGATAACAATTGCATCAATTACCACTCTAACCCCACCCGTAACAGGCCGGCGGTCTGGACAGTGGAACCCGCGGGGGGCTTAAAATGACCCGCGACGACCCGGGTGAGAGGATGGGCTGTCCGCTACCCGACACCCGGGCGGATGACACAACCCGCGAGGCGCTGATCGACTGATCGTCGGCGCCACGACCGTTAGGACACACCAGTGCGTTTCTCCCGGCCACTGAGGTTGAGATCCGGCCATGCCCCGCGTCGACTCCGGACCCGTCGACTCCTCGTCGCCGTGTCGGCGCTCGCGGCGGCGACCTCACTCGCGATGCCGATGGCCGCGCAGGCCGCCCCGGCCCCGAAGGTCGACCAGCGCGTGCTGGACTCGCTCGGCGCGTTCGCTCCCGCGATCATCGGCTCCGTGGCGACGCCCGGACCCGACGGCAAGGTCTCGGTCGACCTGCTCCGCCAGGCCCAGTCGTTCGCCGACACCCCCGGTATGCCGGCTGAGGTGAGCAAGATCTGGCGCTCGATCGCCGACTTCCTCGGCGAACCCGGCCGCAAGCAGGCCGCGCGTCAGCTCGCCGCCGAGCGCAAGCCCGGCGATCCCGAGATCCCGCAGGGCCCGAACGCCCCGAAGATCCAGGAATTCCTCTACCCGACCTTCGGCCTCGGCTGCATCCCCGGCGGCGGTTCGCTCGGTCGCGCCCTGGTCACCGCCGGACCGCAGGAGGCACCGGCCCCCGGTCCCAAGCGCGGGGAGGCCGGTTACGTCTACACCTCGCTCGGCACGGGTCCGGCGATCGACAACAAGGCCGCGCCGCTCACGGTCAGCTGGTTCAACGTCGACACCGGTCGCACGGGTACCACGACGCTCAAGCGCAACCCGAAGATCAACGTGAAGGAAGGCCCCGGCACTTTCACCGGTATCTCGCGAACCGGCAAGGGCCGCGTCATCTCGGCGATCCACGGCAACGTCACCACGAAGACGAAGGGGCAGGTCGTCTCCTGCACCATCGTCCCGGTGATCGGGCTCGCGATCATCTGATCTCTTTCTCCTCTCACGACGAAGGCACCCCGACTCATCGCGGGGTGCCTTCGTTCGTTACCGGTCGAGAGTTCCTCACGGGATGCGACCATGGCGTACGACGACACGGTCGGCACCACTTCGTCAGGAGTTCTCGATGGGACCCGTGCTCGGTGAGTTGTTACCCCTTGTGGTCGGTGTCGCGGTGTCGCCGATTCCGATCATCGCGGCGGTCCTCATGCTCCTGGGACGCCATGCGCGCACGACGAGTATCGGTTTCGCGATCGGCTGGCTCGTCGGCATCGTCGTCGCGGTGGCCGTCTTCGTGGCCCTCGGAAGCGCCGTCGACCTCGACGAATCGTCGTCGAGCACCGGTTGGGTGAAGATCGCGCTCGGTGTCGTCCTGCTCGCCGTGGGGTTGCGTCAGTGGCGTTCCCGGCACGCGGAGTCAGCGACGCCGAAATGGATGTCGGCCATCGACGAGATGCGTCCGGTGACCGCCATGGGTATCGCGTTCGGGCTGGCGGCGATCAATCCGAAGAATCTCGTTCTCTGCGCGGCGGCGGGTGTCTCGATCGCCTCGGGTGCGCTGTCGATGCCGCAGGACGTGATCGCGGTGGCGGTCTTCGCACTCCTGGCCTCGACCTCGGTCGTGGTCCCGGTCGTGGGCTACCAGCTCGCCGCGGCCCGCCTGCGCGAACCGCTCGACCGCCTCAAGTCGTGGCTGCTGGCGAACAACGCGACCGTGATGGCGGTGCTGATCCTGGTCATCGGAGTCGTGTTGATCGGCAAGGGAATCGGCGGCGCGAGCTGAGCGTGCCGGCGGTGGTCGGCCTCTGTGCGGCGGTCCGAGACCGTGCTCAAGGGCACTGAACCCGCAGTTCGCCGCGGTTTCGGTCTCTCGCGGATCGCGCCCATGTCACAGGTCGGACTCGCGACTTGCCGGTTCCGAGTCTTCGTGGTCTCTTGTAACTCGAGTCCCATCTGTCACACCCGCCACACGTGGCGGGTGCTCGGCCGTCACAGCCGGTTGCCCCAAGGAGAGCCATGTCCCTCACGTCTCGGTTCACGCGTTCCGACGCTCCGCGTCGCGTCACTCGCAGCCGCGCGATCCAGCGCTGCGGCGCCGGTCTCATGGGTGTGGCGATCGCGGCGGCCACCCTCACCGCCACCTCGGCGCCGGCGACGGCCGAGCCCCTCATCCCCGCCAACCTGCTCGGCGCGCTGTCGATCCCGTTCGACGCCGAGCTGGCCGGGGCGGTACGTCTGCTCAAGGCCGCGGGTGTCGACCAGATCGCCGTGCAGGCCGCCCAGACGATCATGGGGAGCGCCGGACAACTCTCGGTCGAGGACATCGCCGGGCGTGCGGGAGCTCTCCCGCTCCCCGCGGCCGCCGAAGGCGCACCCGCGTCGGCCGCCACTCCGGTCGCGGCCCCGACCGACCCCATCGCCCTGCTGCGCACGCTCGGCATCCAGACGCTCACCCCGTCGGTGTCGCCGTTCTGCACCGCACCCACCGCCGACAACCCGCTCGGACTCGTCACCGCCGGAGCAGGCGCCGTGGCGGGTCCGTGGCCGATGAAGACCGACCCCCTGACCCAGCTCAAGCCGCTGCTCGACATGATCCCCGGCGTGAAGCTGCCCGAGAAGCTCAACCTCGTCGAGAAGGGCGAGACCGCATACGCTTTCGTGCCCGCCTCGCCGACGGCCGGTAGCGGCGGCACAATGCAGGTCGCCTGGTTCAACACCAGCACGCTCCAGGGCGGCTTCGCCGATCTCGACCCGATCACCGACCGCACCGCGCTGACGGCGCTGCCCCTGCTGTCCGGGGTCCGGCTGGCACCGGTGAAGACCGGCAGCGGCACCATCCTGTCGGCAGTCTTCGGCAACGCCAGCAACGGTACCCAGAACTGCTGGTTCCTACCTGCCGTCGGCATCGTCAATGCTTGACGCACAACGCTTTTCGCATCCGGTCACGCCTCACAGAACGAACTGACGACACATGAACCCCCACGGCAACACTTCGAAACCACGGAGTGCCCACCTCGCACGCGCCCTCGCGGCCGCAGTCGCGCTAACGATCGTCGTGGCCCCGGCCGCCTTCGGCATGACGGCGACGGCCGCGGCCGAACCTACTCCGGGAACATCGACGCCAGGCGTGGCCGAGCCGTCGGCAGAACCGTCGTCGACGGACAACAGCGCGCCCGCCGACGACAATGCGGGCACCGTCGACACGCGAGGTCCGGGACAGACGCCGGGCGCCGTCTACGCCAATCGCGAACTCCCCCGGGCACGTACGGTCGCGGGCGCCGGGTCCGGAAACGACTTCACGTACTGGAGCACCGGCGCCGACGGCAAGGCCCATCTGTCCTCGGGCGTGTTGATGGTGCCGGGCGGGCGGGCGCCGGCCGGCGGTTGGCCGATCGTCGCCTGGGCCCACGGTTCGCGCGGCATCGCCGACCGGTGCGCACCGTCGTCGCGGCCCACCGCCGGGGACACCGATGAGCTCAAGCGATGGCTCGGTCGTGGATATGCCGTCGTCAGTACCGATTACGCGGGTGTCGGGACCCCCGGCACGCCGCAGTACTACGATCTCGAGGCCACTGCTCGCAACATCGTCGACGCGGTGCGCGCCTCTCGGGACATCGCCGACAACCTGTCGCGCTCGTGGGCAGTGGTCGGCGAGGGCCAGGGAGCCGCGGCCGCGATCACGCTGGCCCGACTGGCCCCGACCATCCAGGGCGGCAAGCTCGACTTCAAGGGTGCCGCGGCGAGTTCGATTCCCGCCCAGTTCGGTTCGCTCGTGGCCAATCTCGGGCCGTCGTCCGCGGCGATGCCGTCCGGGCTGGCCGCCGACGCGCTGTACACGCTGAGCGCCATCCGCAACGCGCACTCCGACCTCGATCTCGACGCCTACCTCACCGACACCGGCAAGAAATGGCTGACCAAGGCCGCCGCGTCGTGTGTCACCGAGTTCGCGCGTGAGGTGGACGGTCTCGCCATCGGTTCGCTGTTCACCAAACCGCTGTCGGGGAACACCGAACTCACCGCCCTGCTGACCAAGGCGACCGAGCTGCCCACTCGCGGCTTCGAGCGTCCGGTCCTGATGACGCAGACCCTGCAGGACACCTCCGTCGTCGTACCGCTCACCCTCAAGTACCTCAACGACGCCCGGGTCGGCGACAGCAAGGTGTCGGCGCGTACCTATCTGACGCTTGACGGCGCCCAGTCGAAGCGGTTCTCCGACACCGACATCCGCGCCTTCGTCGCCCGCGTCCTGCGGTGAACCGAACGTTCCGGATCGCCTATGCGGCCACTGCCGCGGCAGCTACGATCGCCGGTTCGGTCGGTGATCGACGCAGCGCCGCGATCACCAAACCGCTGCCGATCGCGCTTCTCGCGGCGCGGGTGGCCGCCGGAGCACGACGCCGCCCGGTCGCCGACACCGTCGCCCTGGCGTCCGTCGTCGGGTTCTCCGCGCTCGGCGACCGGTTCATGTTGCAGGAGGAATTCGAACACGACGACCCGGCCACGAAGGATCGTTTTCTCCGCAGGGGTGCAACGTCTTTCGCGGGCGCACAGTTGAGCTACGCGGTCGCGATGTGGCGTGCCGGCGCACGACCGACGGTTCGGTCCGTCGCGCCGCGGGTGGGCGTTCTCGCCGAGTCGGCGACGGTGCTGAGCCGACACCGCCCTGCCCTGCTGCCGGTTCTGGGGACGTACGGCAACACGCTCGCGACGATGTCGGCGCTGGCGGCGGACGTGCCGACGCCGCAACCGCGCTTGCGGGCGGGCGGGTGGTTCTTCCTGCTCTCCGACCTCGCGATCATCAATCGACGACACCTGGTCACCGACCCTCGACTCCGGGTGGCCGGCGAGGCCTGGGTGCTCGCAAGCTATTTCACCGCGCAGTACCTGCTGATCGGCGGACTCGCCGACCGGTGAGTCAGGCGACCGCGCGGCCCGAGCAGGTCGAGTACTTCGGATTGGTCATCGGTAAGAAGGCCAGCGCACCGATCTTCTGGCGGATCGTGAAGGCGACGGGACCGCTGCCCGGATGGATGTCGACCTGCCATTTGATGGTGTACCCGCGGCCCGGAACAGTGGTGACGCCGGTACGTCCGGTCCGCAGGTTCCGCCACGACACCGACACCTCGTAGGTGTATTCGAGGGCCACTGCTCGGGCACGGTCGGTGCCGATGAGCGCGATGACGGGTCCGGGTAGTCCGTCCGCGGGGTGCCGGATCTGGTTGAACACGTCCACGCGGACCTTGACCGTGCCTGCCGGCCACGGGTTGACGCTGTCGCACCGCAGGGTGGTGACGTAGTTCGCCCCGTCGTCTGCCGGTGCGGCCCCGGCGGCTCCAGTACCGAACAGCGACACGGCCAGCGCCAGCACGACGCCGGCCACCGTCGCGACCGTTCCCACTCCGACGCGTCCCCGCCGACGTCTGCCGTTCTCGAAGCCGACCGTGTTCTCCCCGCTCATCATGGGGGCAGTCTAGAGCCGCACGCGGGTGCCGTCTGCCAGAATCGACCCCATGCCGAAGATCCAGATCGCGCAGGAACCCGCGGCCGACGAACTCCTGTCGAACGATTCGTTCGCCCTCCTCACGGGAATGCTCCTCGACCAGCAGTTCCCGATGGAACGGGCCTTCGCCGGGCCGGCCAAGATCCGTGACCGGTTCGGCACGATGGATCCGGTCGAGATCGCCGACGCCGACCCCGAGGCGTTCGCCGACCTGTGTGCCACTCCCCCGGCCATCCACCGCTACGGTCGGTCGATGGCCGGCCGGGTCCAGGCGCTCGCGAAAGTCGTCGCCGAGGAGTACGGCGGCGACGCCGCACGCATCTGGACCGAGGCCGCCGACGGCGCGGACCTGATGAAGCGATTGCGCGCCCTGCCCGGGTTCGGCGACCAGAAGGCAAAGATCTTCGTCGCGCTCGTCGCCAAGCAGCTCGACGTCAAGCCGTCGGGCTGGACCAAGGTCGCCGGCGACTACAGCAAGAAGGGGTTCCGGTCGGTGGCCGACGTGACCGGCCCGGATTCGCTGCAGAAGGTCCGCGACTTCAAGAAGGCGGCGAAGGCCGCCAAGGCGGCAGAGGCACCGGCGACCGGTGCGCGGTAGCGACACCGCCCTTCGGAATCACCGAACCCTCGCCCCGAACGCCGGTCGGTTGGCCTAGGGTCGGAAAGCATGGAGTCCCTTCCGGATCGGCCGCCACCCGACCGTCGCCGCGTCGACCGTAGACCGGTGGCCACGGCGGACGCGGGCCGTGCGCTCGTCGAGATGCCGTTCCGACTCGGTTTCGCGGTCACCGGGGTGGTGCTCAGCGCAGCCGAGTCCGCAGTCGCCATCGCCCGTATCACGGCTGGGAGCGTGCAGAACGAGATCGCACTGGCAGTGGGCGTCGACGCCGACGAGCTCGGATCACTCCGGACGCCGCTCGCTCTCCTCAACCAGCTGTCCGAACTACTCGGCCCCGAGCGGCCGTTCGGCAGGATCCTGGCCAACGGCGGTCCGCTGGAGCGACTGCTCGATCCCGGGGGTGTCGTCGACCGGCTCACCGCCCCGAACGGTCCGCTCGACAAGCTCACCGCCGAGGGCGGACTCCTCGACCAGGTCGCCGAGGAACGAGGCATCCTGGTGCGCCTCACCGCGAAGGGTGGACCGCTGGACCGGTTGACCCGGCCGGGTGGCGTGGTCGACCAGTTCACCGAGAACGAGGGCATCCTCGAGCGCCTCACCTCCGAGGGCGGCATCGTCGACAAGTTGACCGCGCCCGACGGTGTGCTCGAGAAGGTGACCGCCGCGGGAGGCATCCTGGACCGGCTCGCCGAGGACGACGGCCTGCTCGATCAGCTCCTGGGCGAGAACGGCGCGGTCGAGCGTGCGATCGCACCGGGCGGGCCGCTGGACCGGATCTCCGAGCTCACCGAGGTCATCGGGCAGCTCGGACCCAACCTGCTCGCCATGCAGGAAACGGTCCACGAGCTCGCCGAGACCGTCGACCTGCTGAACCAGACGGTCGCACCGCTCGGCGGTCTCGCCGAGCGGCTTCCCAAACGCCTCACCCGTCCGCCGAAGGGGTCGGGCGGCAATGGACACGGAGACGCTCCGGCGGACACGAACGGGTACCCGCGGGGTTAGCCGCCACAGGCCACGCCGAGCGCCGGGTCAGAATGGCGGGGGCTCGTCGTCGTGGGTTGTCGCTTGATGGTGGGTTGCTTCGCTCCGGGCGCGTAGGTTCGCTTCGCGTTGTTTCTTGTTGCGGGCACGTTCTTCTCGCCGCTTCGCGTGTTTCGCGGCGGTGCGTTCGGTGATCGTGCGCGGTGGTCGGCCTTGCTGTTGTCGGCCTTGCCGCTCGGGCACGATGATCCGCGGACTGGGTGGCGCTTTCGCGGCTTGTTCGAACCGGATGCGCCGCAGGTTGGGGAAGAGGTCTTCGAGGGTTTCGGCCTCGCCGGGGATCACAAAGCCCTCGGGCGTGACGTATTCGGTGACCAGGCGGCCCTCGTCGTCGCGGTACTGCACATCGGTCCAGTCACCGTGGGTCTTGTGGAGATGACCGGGACGGCATTTGGCGTTGAGGTTCTCACTCGAGGTCGCACCCCCGCGTGCCGGCCGGGCGTGGTCGTACTCGGCGACGTGATCGACATCGGCGGTGAATGCCGAACGCGTGCAACCCGGCTCGGTGCAGTAGCCGTCGCGCACCCGCACGAACTCCGCGCACGCACTTGTCGGACGATACGGGTCACCAGGCAGGGCAGCCGGGTAGACCACCACGACCTCCGACGACACCGGCTCCGCCGACGATGAGGCCGAAGTCGGGGGCGTCGACGCGTCACCCGCGCCGCCGGCGTCGGTGTTGGTGTTGGTGTCGGCGTCATCTGTAGCCTGCTGTGGCGCGGCGATGTTCGCCGTACGCGTGGTGTCGTCGTCGTATCCGCCCTCGCCGGTCGCGGCTGGGCCGCCGGCGACGACATGCGACGGTGGTGTGCGGACCGGGGTGACCGGCCTGATCGTCGCGTCGGGCCGGGCGGCGAGGTCACGCACATGCTCGTCGGAGATCACTCCGTGCCCGTCGACCCAGCCGGGTCCGGACCCCCCGGCCAGGGTGTCGGCGTCGGTGACGACGTGGATCACGATCTCGGTACCCGCCGCCGCACCGGCAGGATCGACAGGTGTTGTGGTGCAGTCGGACTGACCGCACGCACACGTGAACGCTGTTCGGGTGAGCAACGCGCACATGGCGTCGGACTTTCGTTCCCCGAGGGTGCGGCCATCCCGGTCGCACACTGATGCGGCCAACTCCCGTACCGAGGCGTCGGAAGCTCGGATGTTCTCGGCGGCCATGACCGCGGTGATCTCACCGGTGCCGTCACCGTGGTTCTCGGTCCACACCCCGCGTTTGTCGAGCGCTTCGCGGCGCCGTTCCCGGACGGCGTCGGCGTCGTGGCCGAAGACCAGACGGTCGATCATGTCGCGCAAACCGGACGTCGACCACGACCCGGACCGGGAGCGCAGCAGGTCGGCGATCGATTCGTCGAGCACCTCGATGATCCGACGGCTGGCGGGGTCGTCGGGGTCGAGAAGGTGATCATCGGACACCAAGTGCGTGCGGCCGATGATCTCGCGGATCTGGTGCGGCCCGATGATGCCGTCGCGCAACGTCTCCAACACCCGCGGCAACCGATCACGAAGACACAGTGCCTCGTCGACCAGCATCCCCGCCCGGTAGCGGGTGATCCCGGCCTCGCGCGAGACCCGGGCGACGATGTCACCGAAACCGTCGGAGACGTAACTGTTGCCGACGGTGGTCAACAGCCGATCACACAACACCAGGATCGTCTGGTAGCGGCACCACGCCAGATACGACTCGCCCGCGCGGATCGACCCCAGACGCTGCATATGGGTGGCGGTGTCGGCATCGGCCGGACAAGCAGGATCGACCCCGGCGAGGAACTCGCCCGGCAGATCCGTCCATGCCCCCACAGTGACTCCCCCCGAAGTCGTTGCCACCCGGCCTGGTTGACCGGTCCAACTGATACATCCAAGATAGACCCGACCACCGACAAGAAATCGCGCCCGACGAGCAGTCCTCGACATCTGGCTATGGTCGGCGGCGCAGTCACGTCGAATTTGATGAGACCGATGGCATTTCGTCGCCAGACCCTTCGTGACGCGGCCCGGCCGCCGTCGTGGATCACGAAAGAACCGTTGTGCGCAGAGCGAGCCCTTCTACTGTTCTCTGAGGAGCGAGCTTGCGAGCGTCACGAAGGGTCATGGTGAGTCGGGTTGCGAAGACCTTCGTGACGCGCCCTCCGCAAGCTCCGGGCGCTCCTAGTAATAGCTGGAAGGGCTGGTAACTGGGACATCCTCCTGATGTGGTCATAAGGGGC
>NZ_JBHUXZ010000046.1:0-35650 GCF_042668985.1 Gordonia sp. NPDC057258 | reverse complement strand
GGGTGGGCTCGGGACTGTTCGCACCCACCCATCAGGCCGCTCTCGCCGATGTCCTCGGCAACCGTCAGCAAGGCGGGTCGGCGCTCGCCGCCTACGGCATGTCGTCGGACCTCGGTGCCGTCACCGGTCCGGTCATCGTGGGATTCGTCGCCGATCGGGTCGGTTTCGGGCCGGCGTTCGTGCTGACCGGGGTGGTGGCCGCGGTGGCGCTGGTCCTGTGGATCTTCGCGCGTGAGACCGCGCCGGTGATCGTGGGCGACGGTCCGACGATGACTCCGACCGACACGAAGGCCCGCGCAGACGATGAGTGATGTGCGCGGGCGGACGACGAATTACGGTTGAGCGATGACCGCGCCCGCCTACGACTACGCCCTCGGCGCCGACTCGGAGGTCGGCACCCTGCGAGCGGTCATGCTGCACCGCCCGGGCGACGAGTTGCGCCGGCTCACCCCGCGTAACAGCGACCAGCTCCTGTTCGACGGGCTGCCGTGGGTCGGGCGTGCGCAGGAGGAGCACGACGCCTTCGCAGAGGTGCTGCGCGAGCGGGGAATCGACGTCTATCTCCTCGGTGACCTGCTCGCCGAGACCATCGCGCACAGCGGTGCGGCCCGCATCCAGGGCATCGCCGCGGCGGTGAGCGCGCGGCGGCTGGGCACACACCTCGCGGAAGATCTCGCGACCCATCTGCGAGGGTTGTCGCCGACCGACCTCGCGTACGTGCTGACGGCCGGCATGACGTTCGACGAGCTGCCGATCACACCCTCTGCCGAGCGGTCCTCGCTCGTGCGGCGGATGCACCACGGACCCGAGTTCGCGATCGAACCGCTGCCGAATCTGCTGTTCACCCGCGACAGTTCGTTCTGGATCGGCGGCCGGTTCGCGATCACCTCGCTCGCGCTTCCCGCCCGCGCGCGGGAGACGTCACTGACCGATCTCATCTACGCCCACCACCCGCGATTCACCGGGGCGCGGCGGGCCTACGAGTCGCAGGTCGCGCCCATCGAAGGCGGTGACGTGCTGTTGCTCGCCGCCGGTGTGGTGGCCGTCGGGGTCGGCGAACGGACGACGCCCGCCGGGGCGGAAGCACTGGCGCGCAGTCTGTTCGACGACAACCTGGCGCACACAGTGCTGGCGGTGCCGATCGAGCAGTCGCGCGCCTTCATGCACCTCGACACCGTCTGCACGATGGTCGACACCGACGCCGTGGTGATGTATCCCAACATCCGCGACACCATGTCCGCATTCACCCTCGTGCACGACGCCGCGACCGACGCGGTCCGGATCACCGGGGAGCGGCCCTTCGTCGACGCCGCCGCCGAGGCGATGGGCATCACCAAGCTGCGTGTCATCGACACCGGGCTCGATCCGGTGACGGCCGAGCGGGAGCAGTGGGACGACGGCAACAACACCCTCGCCCTCGCGCCCGGGGTGGTGGTGTCCTACAACCGGAACGTGGAGACCAACCGGCGACTCCGGGACTCGGGCATCGAGGTCATCGAGATCGAGGGTCGGGAACTGGGATCGGGCCGCGGTGGGCCGCGGTGCATGTCGTGTCCGTTGGCCCGTGATCCCCGGTGAGGAGGAGTATCCGGTGACCCCCGACACCCCGGTGGCGCTCGACGCACTGCAGATCGACCCGGCCTCCGACCGGCCGCCCTTCGAGCAAGTACGAGTCGGCATCATCGAGCTCATCGAGTCCGGCGAACTGCTCAGCGGCGAGCGTCTGCCGACGGTCCGGGCGCTCGCCTCGCGGCTCGGCGTGGCCGCCAACACGGTCGCGCGGAGCTATCGGGAACTCGAGGCGGCCGGCGTCATCGAGACCCGCGGGCGGCAGGGCTCGTTCATCAAGGCGGGTCGCCACGATGCGCTCGACGCGGGTTTCGCGGCTGCCAAGCAGTACGTCGAAACCGCTCGCGAGCTGGGCCTGGACGATCCCGTGATCGTTGAGATACTCAACCGTGCGCTCGGGCGAACTTGAATACCTGAACCGAGATTGATTGGCTTGACGAATGACAAGTGAACAGGATGTGATCACCGGGCGTCCGAAGCAGACACTGGACCCGGTGGTCTTCACGGTCACCGCGGTACTGGTCATCGCGTTCGTGATCTGGGGGATCGGGGACAAGGAGAGTCTCAACACGACGACCACCGAGGTGCTGGGTTGGATCACCAAGAACCTCGGCTGGCTGTTCATCCTCTCCGCCACCGGCTTCGTGATCTTCGCGGTGTTCCTCGCCGTGTCCAAGTACGGCCGGATTCCGCTCGGCCGCACCGGGGAGAAGCCGCAGTTCCGCACCGTGAGCTGGATCGCCATGATGTTCAGTGCCGGCATGGGCATCGGCCTCATGTTCTTCGGTGCCTACGAGCCGCTCTACCACTTCGCCAGTCCGCCACCGGAGATCGGCTCCGACGACATCCGCGCGGCCATGGCGACGACGATGTTCCACTGGGGCTTCCACCCGTGGGCCATGTACGCGGTCGTCGGGCTGGCGCTGGCCTACAGCACGTACCGGCTGGGCCGGACCCAGTTGATGAGCGCGGTGTTCACCCGGCTCCTCGGACCGCGGGTGGCCAACGGCCCGGGCGGGAAGATCATCGACATCCTCGCGATCTTCGCGACGCTGTTCGGGACGGTGGCATCACTCGGCCTCGGCGCGCTGCAGATCGGATCGGGACTCGACACCCTCGGTTGGGTCAACGAGCCGACGAAGATGCTGCTGGTCGCGATCATCGCCATCCTCACCGCCGCGTTCGTCGCGTCGGCCGTGTCGGGGATCGCGCGCGGCATCCAGTGGCTGTCCAACATCAACATGGTGCTCGCCATCGTGCTGGCACTATTCGTGTTCGTCGTCGGACCGACTATCTTCATCCTGAACCTGCTGCCGACGACCCTCGGCGCCTACTTCACCGATCTGACGAGCTTCGCAGCCCGCTCGGACGCCACGATCATGACCGAGGAGGGTCATCAGTGGCTGGCGGACTGGACGATCTTCTACTGGGCGTGGTGGGTGTCCTGGACCCCGTTCGTGGGTCTGTTCCTCGCGAAGATCAGCCGCGGCCGCACCATCCGCGAGTTCGTGATCGGTGTGATGGTGGTACCCACGACGGTCTCGCTGGTCTGGTTCTGCGTCTTCGGCGGTACCGCGATCCATCAGGACATCGAGGGCACCCTGGCGTTCGATCCGGCCACCGCGGCCAGTGAGAGCACGCTGTTCGACGTGCTCGCCCACCTGCCGTGGACCGGGGTGGCCTCGGCGCTGGTGATGATCCTGGTCGGCATCTTCTTCGTCTCCGGCGCCGACTCCGCGTCCCTCGTGATGGGCACTCTCTCGCAGCGCGGCGTCGAACACCCGTCGCGTCCCCTCACCGTGTTCTGGGGTGTGCTGACCGGTGTCGTGGCTGCGCTCCTGCTGGCCATCAGCGGCGACGACGCCCTCGACGGCATCAAGACGATGGCGATCATCGCCGCGTTGCCGTTCGTCGTGGTGATGATCGGCATGTGTCTGTCGCTCTATCTCGACCTCCGACACGATCCGCTGATCGTCTCCCGCCACGTGCTGACCGCTCAGGTCGACGAGCATGTCCGGGAACAGGCCAACGCCATCGCGACCGGGGAGCTCGAGGCGATCGATGCCGACGCGATACGACACCTCGAGAAGATCGACCCCGACTACGTCGACCAGGCAAACGGATCGGCGCCCGCCGAGCCGACGGTCGACCCGGGGCCGGACGACGAGCCTCGGGACAAAGGCACTCACGGCACCGACCGGTTGACCGGACCGACGGTGTGACAACCCCCACCGGGGTCGGCAACCGATCCCGGTGGGTGAGTCGTCGTCGGGTCGGTGGGTCCTCAGCCGTGTCCGACCGCCCCGGCGAGCGCTGTGCCGAAGGTCTTCGCGGTCGCCCGGTCGAGCCGGGAGGTGGTGACGCGCAGACCATTTCGCTGCTCGGCCCCGTCGACGGCGAATACCGTCCCGGGTTGCACGGCCCACCCCAGGCGCGCCAGTTCGACGCCGACCCGCTCCGCGGGCACCTCGGGCGGAAGATCGACCCACACGTTGATCCCGTCGGGCGGTCCCATGGTCGACGCCACCCCCCGGGCATCGAGCACGTCGATGAGAAGTCGTGTGCGACGGGCGTATTCGAGGCGTGCGGTGGCGATGAGCGCGGTCGTCGCCGGATCGGTGAGCAGATGCGCCGCGGTGGTCTGCAGCAGGTGGCTGACCCAGGGGCGGCCGGAACGCAGCCGGGCGTCGAGCGCGGCGGCCGTGGTCGGGTCGGCATCGACGAGCGCGACCCGCAGATCCGGACCCAGGAATTTCGCGACGGACCGGACGACCGCCCAGTGTCGGCTGTTGTCCGGGATCACCCGCTGATAGTCGCGAACCGACAGGAGTGAGAAGTGGTCGTCTTCTATGACGAGCACCTCGGGGTATCGCTCGAGAACCGTGCGTAGTTCATCGGCACGAGCCGCGGAGAGGGCGATCCCGCCGGGGTTGTGACCGCGGCAGGTGACGATGACCGCTCGGGCGCCCGCACCGAGCGCCCGCGCCAGATGATCGGGGCGCATGCCGTGCTCGTCGAGCTCCATGGGGAGCGCGCGGTACCCGTTGACACGGATCGTGCCGACGCTGGCGAGGAAGCACGGATTCTCCACTGCGACGCAGTCGCCGCGGACGAGGTGGGTGTTCAGCAGCCGCTCCATCGCGTCGACGGCTCCGTGGGTCGCGATGAGTTCCCCCCGTTGCGGGTGCTCCCCGAACAGCACCGACGCCGCCTCCCGCAGTGCCGGCGCCACCGCGGCGGTTCCGTACATCGTCGGTCGGTAGGGGGCCGCGGCGATCGCGGCGCGCAGGTCGGGCAGGAGATCGGGATCGGGATTGCCATCGGCGAGGTCGATGGTGTCCGCGGGAGCGGCGAGTTCACTGCCGGGGTGGAGCCGGTCGGCGACCACCGTTCCGCCGCGGCCGCGGGTGTCGGCGGCGCCCACCGAGACGAGCTGCCGGTACGCAGCGGCCACGGTGTTGCGGTTGACTCCCAACTCGGCTGCGAGTTCACGGATCGGCGGCAATGAGTCGCCCGGTCGCAGACGGCCGGAGACGATGGCGTCTCGCACGCTCTGGACGATGGCCTGCACCGTCTGCCCGGTGATCACGACGCTCACCACGACCTCCCTGCCGATCAAGATCACGTTCTTTTGTCCTAGGACAAATGCTACGGTGGTCGCACGGCACCGAGACCAGGAGTTGTGCGCCATGAACCGAAGTCCCGAATCCGCCCGTCCGACCTGGGGTCGCCAGGTTGCCTACTGGTACGGCGGGCGACTGCCCGCCTCGATGACGGAGTGGGTCGGCAACGACCTCGCCGGTCCCGGTGCGTCCGTGCGGATGGTCGCCCGGTGGTCGATACCGTGCATCCTGCTCCTGCTGCCGATGTTGTTCGTCCCCGCCCCGTGGGGAGTGCGGATCACCATGACGATGCCGATCCTGCTGTCGTACCTGTTCTTCTCCATCGCCCTGAACCGGGTCTACCGTCGCTACCGACTGGTCCAGCACGGACTGGACCCCGAGCTCGTCAACGCCGTCGATCGTGTGAAGAACGCCGACCTGTACGCCGAGTACCACCGGAAATACCGCGGCGAGAACGGCCGGCCGGTGTCCGTCTCCCGGTAGGGGACCAGGCCGCGTCACGGTTGCTCAGCCCCAGCTCGGCAGCCAGATCTGCTGCCGCCACAGGCCGGGCGAGATCGGGGAAGCGGTGAGGATCGGCCACAACCACACGAAGTTGGTGACGACCAGACCCACGTAGATCGCCACCACCATGATCGCGAGGGCCCGACGCTCGGGCCGGGCGCGGGCGGTCGCCGCGGCCGAACGCAGCAGGTCGCCGCAGCACAGCGCGAGGCCCATCACCAGGAACGGCGCCAGCACGGTCGCATAGAAGAAGTACATCTGCCGGTCCAGGGCGAGGAACCACGGCAGGATCCCGGCTAGGTAGCCGACCAGGACCGCCGCGTACCGCCAGTCACGCCGCACGATCCACGACCACAGTCCCCACAGCAGCATCGGCAAGGCCAGCCACCAGAGAGCCGGCGACCCGATCAGCATCTGCGCGCGCACGCACTCGCCCGCGCCGCACTGGTCGGGACCGTTCTCGAGCGCGTACAGCATGGGGCGCAGGCTCATCGGCCACGTCCACGGCTTGGACTCCCACGGATGTTGGTTGCCCGCCGAATTGGTCAGCCCCGAATGGAATTCGAGGATTCCCGACTCGTAGTACCACAACGATCGCCAGGCGCCCGGCACCCAGGCGAACGGTCCGCCCGTACCGATCGTGTTGCCCACCTGATAGCGGTAGACGGCCGTCTCGCTGTTGAACCAGGGCAGGTAGGTCAGGAAGTAGATGACGACCGGCATCACCGCGAGGCTCGCGCCGCTCGGCACGACGTCGCGCACCAGGGTGCCCACCCAGGGGCGTTGCACGTGGTACGCCCGGCGGGCGGCCACATCGAGGCCGATCGCCAGTGCGGTGAAGAAGATGACGTAGTAGATGCCCGACCACTTGGTGCCGCAGTTGAGCCCCAGCATCACGCCGGCGACGAACCGGTACCACCGGAAGCCGAGGCGCGGCCCGAAGGGACTGTCGGCGATCCGGCCCTCGCGGTACACGCGGTCCATACGCTCCCGCACCTGGTCGCGGTCGGCGACGAGCGCGGCGAAGGTGGCCACGATGAACAGCGTCTGGAAGATGTCGAGCATGCCCATCCGGGACTGCACGAACAGCACGCCGTCGCAGATCGCGAACACACCCGCGATCGCTCCGACGAGCGTCGAACGCGTGAGCCGCCGAACCGCACAGTAGATCAACACGACGATGAGGACGCCCGAGATGGCCGGTGCGACGCGCCATCCGAGCGGGCCGTAACCGAAGACCGCTTCCGAGGCGGCCAGCATCCACTTGCCGACCGGCGGATGCACGACGAGGCCGTACGCCGGGTTGTCCTCGATCCAGTTGCCGCCGGTCAGCACCTGCCAGCCCTGCGGGACGTAGTGCTTCTCGTCGAAGACCGGCGTGCCCTTGTCGGTGGGGTGGGTCAGGGCCCAGAAGCGGGTGATGGTGGCCAGCAATGCGATGACCACGCCGACGAGGAGTCCACGCCCGCGGTCGGGGGCACCGAAGAGCGGTGCGGGCACGTCCGGGCCCAGGCGAGGTGGCACCCGATCGATCCTAGTGGTCCCTCGTAAGCTGGCTGTCGATGAACGCCGCCCAGTCCGACTCGCCCCAGCTCGACGACGATACGACCGTGTCTCCTGACGCCACCGGGGACGCCGATCCCGGTCCCGGTCACTCGTCGGACGCGCGCGGCCGGCTGGTGTTGGCGGCCACCCCGATGGGACAGGTCGACGACGCCTCGCCGCGTCTGCGTGCGGCGCTGCGGACCGCGGACATCGTCGCCGCCGAGGACACCCGTCGCGCCCGTGCGCTGGCCGCGGCGCTCGATGTCGAGATCGGCGGGCGGTTGGTCAGCTATTACGACCAGGTCGAGGCCGCCCGTACGCCGGGTCTCGTCAGCGCGATCGCCGAGGGGCAGACCGTACTGCTCATCACCGACGCCGGGATGCCGTCGGTCAGCGATCCCGGATACCGCGTCGTCGTGGCATGCGCGGACGCCGGACTACCGGTCACGGCACTGCCCGGACCGTCGGCGGTGACGACGGCCCTCGCGGTGTCGGCACTGCCCTCCGAGCGGTTCTGTTTCGAAGGGTTCGCTCCCCGCAAGCCCGGCGCCCGGGCCGCGTGGCTGCGCGAACTGGTGTCCCAGCCCCGGACCGCGGTCTTCTTCGAATCGCCGCACCGGCTCGCCGACACGCTGGCGGCCGCGGCCGAGATCCTCGGTCCGGACCGTCGCGCGGCGGTGTGCCGTGAGATGACCAAGACCTACGAGGAGGTCCGGCGCGGCGGACTCGCCGAACTCGCGGAATGGGCGAGTGGGGGCGTCCGCGGCGAGATCACCGTCGTGATCGCGGGTGCGGTCGCGGCCGAACCCGACATCGACGACCTCGCCGATCGAGCCGAGGAACTCGTGGCCGGCGGCATGCGCCTCAAAGACGCCTGCGCCGCGGTCACGCAGGGTTCCGCTGCCTCTCGACGCGACGTCTACCAGCAGGTGCTCGAAAGACGTCGAGCTGATCCGGGCTGACGCGCAACTCCACCCGCGGCGCGAGGCGGTAGGGGCGGCTCGAGACGAGCGCGCCGACCACCCGGCGCAGCCGCGACAGTTCGGCGCGCACGCTCACCGTGTGGCCGTCGTCGCCGAAGAGCAGCTGGCTCAACCGCTGTGAGGTGAGGCCCTGCTCGCCGGCGTCGGCGAGCAACAGCAGGATCTGGGCGTGGCGACGGGTCAGGACGGTGCGCCACGGTTCACCGTCGCCGGTCACCGTGACCGTCGGCTCACCGTCGAGGGAGAGCTCGGCCAGGACCGGGCCGGACGGACCCGCCGGACGCACCAGCCATCCGCGGCCGAGACGTTCGACCACACAGATCCCCAGTCCCGGCACGAACTGACGCATGTCGTCCGTCGGGACCGCGACGCGCACGGGCGGGGTGCAGCCGCGGCCTTCGGCCACCCACCCGTCGTCGTCGATGAGCAGTCCCGGTCCGTGCAGGCCGGCCAACTGCGCCTGGCCGGAAAACCGGAGTTCGGCGAGCTCTCGCTGGTGGGCGAGGGTGATCTCGTGTTCGCCGAGTGCGGCCAGCGCCGAGGTGAACGCCGATGCCGCCGGCTGCATCTCCATGGCCGGGCCCGCCAGGCCGGCGATGGCGATCATGTCGCCGGTGCGGTGGTCGTGCACCGGCACCGCGGTGCAGAAGAGTCCGTGCAGCGAACTGTAGTAGTGCTCGGCGCCGAACAACCGGGTCGGGCGCTGGAGATGAACCGCGAGGCCCACGGCCGTGGTCGCGGTGGAGTTCTCGTCCCAGCGGCTGCCCTCGACGAGGTCGAGTCGATCGGCCTCCGGGAGAACCGACGCCGAACCTCCCCGCCACAGCAGCACGCCGTCCGCGTCGAACACGCCCAGGGTCATCGATGCGTCGTCCGCCGACTGGGCGAACAGACGCTGCAGCGGCTGCACCGCGTCCCGTAGCGGGTGCGCGGCCCGGCGTGTCTCGAGTTCGTCGTCGGAGATGTGGCCCGGATCGTGCGTGTCGACGGTGGACCGGTGTCGACCCGACCGGACACGACCCCATGATTCGATGACATCCCCCGGGACCTCGGCACGCGGGGTGCCGCCCGACATGAAGGCATCGTGGTCACGGCGCAGATCACGATCGAGCACCGCGAGATCGGTGGACGACCGGATGGGCACAGTCATGGCGGAATCGTACCCAAAGCGGCACTCGATCATGCCGATCCGCGCGACCCCACGATGCTCGCGGCCTTGTCGAGGCACTCCTGCCATTCCCGGGCCGGGTCGGAATCGATGGTGATCCCACCGCCGACACCGAGGGCGAGGGCCCCGTCGGGTGCGATCTCCACGGTCCGGATGGCGACGTTGAGATCGAGGGCGCGGTCGGGTCCGGCCATGCCGATGGCCCCGCAGTACACACCGCGGGCATCGGCCTCCCAGCCGTCGAGGAGTTCCATCGCCCGCAGCTTCGGGGTGCCGGTGACCGACGCCGGCGGGAACGTCGCCGCGAGAACGGCGTCGTTGCCCGTGCCCGGTGCCACGATGGCCTCCACCCGCGAGACGAGGTGCCAGACGCCCGGGGCGGGCACGACCGACAGGAGCTCGGGTACCCGCACGCTGCCGGTCACCGCGATGCGTCCCAGATCGTTGCGGACCAGGTCGACGATCATGATGTTCTCGGCGATGTCCTTGGCCGACGCCGCCAACGCGTCGGGGTCGGCGTGCGCGGGCAGGGTGCCCTTGATCGGCGACGACGTGATGATGTTGCCGGTCCGGCGCAGGAACGTCTCCGGCGACAGGCTCGCCACTGTTCCCCAGTCACCTTGTAGGAAAGCGGCTTTCGCCGGTGCGGTGGCGCCCGCGAGTTCGGTGAAGAAGTCGACGGGGTCGCCGCTGAGCGTTCCGGTGAAGCGGGTGCACACACAGGCCTGGTAGACCTCGCCGTCCCGGATCGCGTCGAGGCATCTCGCGATGGCGGCGAGGTGCGGAACCCGCTCGGGGGCATGCCATTCCGTCGCCGACAGTGGGGTGGTGGCGCTCGGCCGGGCCGAGGAACGGTCGCCGGCGGCACGGATGGTCGCCGTCACCCAGTCGGGGATGCCGGTGCCGACGGACTCCCATCGGCCGTCGCGGAGCACGAGCACGCCGTCGGTGTGCCCGCCGACGTTCGCCGGCAACGGCGCCTCGTCCGGCCGCACCGGGAACCCGAGGTAGCCGAACCAGAACCGGTCGGGATCGTCGGGCGGGAGGCAGCCGGGCGTCAGCGCGACCGACGGTGCGATGACCGCGTCGGCGTCGTACCAGTCACCGATCAGCGCGGCGGGCGGCGGCAGGCGACGGGCGGCGGTCTCGGTGTGCAGGGCGCGGAGCACGTCGAGCGCCGGCGCTGCCGCAACCGGGCCGGGCAACGCAGATCCCACCCCGTTCGACGCGACCATTCCGGATGCGCGAGTTCAGTTCTCGTATCGCGGGAACACCGGAGTCGGCTTCGGCAGCACGGTTCCGGGTTCCAGCCGGCTCGCGACCGCGGTGAACTGACGATCGACGTCGGCGACGAGCAGATCGAGGATCTTGTTGGACGACTCCGGCATGACCGGCTGGCTCAGGAGTGCGACGATGCGCACGACCTCGGCGCAGACATAGAGAACCGTGCCGGTGCGCTCGAGATCGGTCTTGGCCAGCTTCCACGGTTCCTGTGCCGAGATGTACCGGTTGGTCTCGGCCAGCGTCGCCCACAAGGTCTCCAGCGCCAGGTGGATGGCCTGGTTGTCGATGTGGGCCCGCACGGCGTCGAGCAGGGAGTCGGCACGCGCGAGAAGCGCGGTGTCGACGTCGGTGAGTTCGCCCGGTGCCGGCAGGGTGCCGTCGAAGTACTTGCCGATCATCGACAAGGTGCGCTGGGTCAGGTTGCCGAACTCGTTGGCGAGGTCGGCGTTGATGCGCGACACGATCGCCTCGGCGGAGTACGAACCGTCCTGCCCGTAGGACACCTCGCGGAGGAAGAAGAACCGCACCGGGTCGAGCCCGAACTCGTCGATGAGGTTCTCCGGGTCGACGACGTTGCCGACCGATTTGCTCATCTTCTCGCCCTTGTTGAACAGGAATCCGTGTGCGAACACCCGCTTCGGCAGTTCGACGCCGGCGCTCATCAGGAACGCGGGCCAGTAGACACAGTGGAACCGGATGATGTCCTTGCCGATGATGTGCAGGTCGGCCGGCCAGAAGCGCGCGAAGGCCTCCGGGTCGTCGACGAATCCGACGCCCGTGAGGTAGTTGGTCAGGGCGTCGACCCACACGTACATGACGTGTTCGGGATGGCCGGGCACCGGGACGCCCCAGTCGAAGGTCGTGCGCGACACCGACAGATCGGTGAGACCGCCCTTGACGAAACTGATGACCTCGTTGCGCCGGACGTCGGGGCCGACGAAGTCCGGCTGGGACTCGTAGAGCTCCAGCAGTTTGTCCTGGTATGCCGAGAGCCGGAAGAAGTAGGTCTCCTCCTCGGTCCAGGTGAGCACGTGTCCGGTGTCGGTCGCGACGCGGTCGCCGGACTCGTCGACCCGGGTGTCCGCCTCGGCGTAGAAGGTCTCGTCCCGGACGTCGTACCAGCCGGAGTACTTGTCCAGGTAGATGTCGCCGCGGTCGCTCATCCGCTTCCACAGTTCCTCCGAGGCCCGCTTGTGGTCCTCGTCGGAGGTGCGGATGAAGCGCTCGAAGCTGGACCCGAGGCGTTCCTGCAGGGCCTGGAACCGGTCGGAGTTCCGCTTGGCCAGTTCCGCGGTGGGGATGCCCTCCGCGGCGGCGGTCTGCTGCATCTTCTGCCCGTGGACGTCGGTGCCGGTCAGGAACCGGACGTCGAACCCGTCGAGCCGCTTGAACCGCGCGAGTGCGTCGGCGGAGATGTACTCGTAGGCGTGCCCGATGTGCGGAGCGCCGTTGGGGTAGGCGATCGCGGTGGTGATGTAGTACGGGCGTCCGCCGCCGTGGGACGCGCCGGACGGATCAGGGCTGGTCAGATCGGGTGCCATAGTGCCCAACAGACTACCGACCGCGCGCGACCGGACCCAATTCCGGTCCGGCCGATTCGGTCGGTTCACACCCACCCCTTTTCAGTGAACCCACGGCCCGGTGTGGACGTGGGTTCACCGAAATGGGGTGGGTGTGCGGCTCATGAAACCTGGCGCTCAGTCCACCGGCCGCTGGTCCAGAATCACGACCGCTGTCCTGGCGACCATGTCGTCGGCATCATGGATGTACACCTGTAGCGCCGAAGTCGATGCGGTACCGGGGATTTCGGCGAGCGCCTGCACCAGCCTCGATCGGACGGCCGCGTCCGGGTCGGCGCCCAGGCGGTCGACGAGCAGGTCGACGATCCGCTCTCGATGTGCCTCGTGGCCGGCGAGGATCTCGGCGGCCTCGACGTCCCGGTCGCCGGCTGCGATGAGCTCGACCAGTGCATCGACCGCAGCGGCGACGCCGCGACGCCCGAGGGTCAGGGCGGCGATGCGTCGGACCACGGTGTCGGGGTCGTCGAGCAGTCCGCGCAACACCGAGGCGACCTCCGGGGTCTCGTCGACGGCGGCGAGGGCGGTGACCGCTCGGCGTCGGATCGACGGGTCGGGGTCCGACGCGCCGGTGGCGAGACGCTCGACGCCGCCCGGCCGCTGCGCGAGGGCCCAGCGCAGCGCGCCGGCGACGTTGGGATCGGTCTCGGCCAGCAGCGCGTCGGCCAGCGAATCCCCGGACACGCCCACCTCCCCGGCGAGCAGTGCGGCCTGCTGACGAAGGGCCGCATGCTCGGACTGGACCGCACGGAGGAGGCCGATCACACCCAGCACCGACGACCAGTCCGAGGGGCCCGTCGCCCGGACATGTTGCAGGCGCTCGAGGAGTTGCGCGTCGGCGGCCATCCTCGCCTTCGTGTCGTCGACGAGCCGGTCCATGAGCGAGTCCGGCGCGAACTCCGGGTCGTCGAGCGCGAGTCCCACCTCCCGCAGCGACAGTCCGAGCGAGCGGAGACTCTCGACGTGCATCAGCCGTTCGAGGTCGGCGTCGGAGTATTCGCGATAACCGCCCGACGTCCGGCCCGTGGGCCGGACGAGGCCGAGCGAGTCATAGTGGCGCAGCATCCGGTTGCTCAGACCGGTATGCCGCGCCACCTCGCCGATCAGCACCGCTACGTACCGTCCTCTGGCCCCATCGCCGACGAATCCTCAGCCGCGGCATCGCTGTTCACCAACCGTGTCGCGTACTCCAACGCAGCGGCGAAGTCGCTGTCCGGGTCGTCGATCAACCGCTCGGTGGCGGCCACGTGTGCCCGTACCGTCAGATCGCCGCGCCTCTTCGCGGCGGTCAATGGTCCGGCGGCGGAGCCTCCGAGCCCGGCCAGGGCACGGCTGAGACTCCGCTGCACGTCCGTGCTCCCACGACCGAGTTCGCCGGCCAGTTCGTTCGCGAGCCAGGTCTCCCGCCCGGACGGGACCAGGCCGACGGCGGTCCGCCACGCGGCGCGCGCCACCTCGTCGTCCGTGTCGTGCAGGAGCGCGAGGGTGATCGACGTCCACGCCGATCGATCCCCGATCTTCGACAGGGTGTGCAGGGCCTGGGCCCGCGCCTGTGGGGACGCCGACCCCAGCTCGGTCACGAGTCCGGGAACCGTGAGATCGGCGGGCAACCGCGTGAGGGCCCAGGTCAGCATGTCCCGCACGAAGAAATCCGGCTCGACGCCGCAGCGTCGGATCAGCTCCTCGGCGTAGCCGGGATGGGGGTTGCTGCCCGCCGCCATCGCGGCACGCAGCCTCGTCGAGGCGTCATCGGCGGCGAGCGCCGCCAGCAGGGCAGGGTCGGGCGCGTGGGTTGTCTGGTCGGTCATCGTCGACCACCTCCTTCGCCACCCATCTGAGCGCTTGACACAGTGAGAAGGTCAAGCACCGAGAGCTAGATCTCCCGGCGATACGGTTCGCACCCCGGCGGGGCCTTCGGCGGTTCGCGGTATTCCAGCTCCGGAATGTGCATGGTCATCGGCGCGGACTCGAGCGTGAACTTCTCGCCGTGGTGCGCCAGGTCGATCGGCGGACCCGACAACAACCGGTACGTCGCATTGTCCTTGTCGACGGCCACCACGATCTTCGAGTCCCGGATGATCATGCGGAAGGACATGTAGGTCAACCGCTTCGGCAGCCGCGGTGCGAACGTGATGTTCCCGCCGAAGTCGCGCATACCGCCGAAACCCGCCACGCAGTCGGTCCAGGCACCGGCGAGAGCCGCGATGTGCAGGCCACTGCTGACGTTGTTGTGCAGGTCGTGCAGGTCGGTGAACACGGACTCGGCGAGCAGGTCGTAGGCGAGATCGGGGTAACCGACCTCGGCGGCGGTGACCGCCTCGCAGCAGGCCGACAGCGACGAGTCACGAACGGTCAGCGGGTAGTAGTAGTCGAAGTTGCGCAGCTTCTGCTCGGGCGTGAAGGCGTCGCCGAACAGGTAGGTCGCGAAGACCAGGTCGGCCTGCTTGACCACCTGCTTGCGGTAGAGGTCGTAGTACGGGTAGTTCAACAGCAGCGGATAGCGTCCCACCGAGGACTCGAAGTCCCAGGCGCCCAACAACGTGAACGACTCACACTGCTGGTGCACGCCGAGCGCGTCGTCGAAGGGGATCGTCATGTCGTCGGCGCACGCTTCCCAGTGCGCTGCCTCGGCGGTCGTGACCCCGAATTGCTCGGCGAGATCCGGACGGCGATGCACCGCCGCCACGGCGTCGCGCAGATTCTGTTGCGCCGCCAGGTTGGTGAAGGTGTTGTTGTTCACGACGGCGGTGTACTCGTCGGGACCGGTGACCCCGTCGATGCGGAACTTGCCGTTCACATCGTGGTGCCCGAGACCGGCGAACAGCCGGGCGGTCTCGACGAGAAGTTCGACGCCGCATTCGGTTTCGAACTGTTCGTCGTTGGTGGCCCGCAGGTAGCGCGCGGTGGCGTTGGCGATGTCGGCGGAGACGTGGACGCCCGCGGTGCCCGCGGGCCAGTACCCCGAACACTCGTCGCCGTTGATCGAGCGCCACGGGAACATGGCCCCGCGTTGCCCCAGTTCGGCGGCCCGGGACTTCGCCTTGTCCATGGTGGAGTGGCGCCATCGCAATTCCTCGCCGGCGGCGGCGGGCACGGTGTAGGTGAGCATCGGGAGGATGAAACTCTCGGTGTCCCAGAAGGTGTGACCGTCGTAGCCGGGGCCGGTGAGACCCTTCGCCGGGATCGCGCGGGACTGACCGCGCGCGCCGGCCTGCAGGACATGGAACAACGCGAAGCGAACCGCCTGCTGCAGTTCGGGATCGCCGTCGAGTTCGACGTCGGCGTCGCGCCAGAAGTCCTCGAGGTACCGGACCTGGTCGGCCTTGAGCGAATCCCAACCGGTCTCCATCGCCATCGCGAGGGCCGCGTCGACCTGGGCGCGCAGCGCCGGCACCGAGCGTCGGGCCGACCAGCCGTACCCCATGTACTTGGTGAGGGTGAGACTCTTGCCCTTCGGCACGTTGGCCGCGATGGTGAGCCGGGCCAGGTCGCCGTCGGCGCGGATGAAGGTGTCGGCCTTGTCGGGGAAATAGATCTCGTGGTCCATGCCGGCCGCCATGTGCAGGCCGGACTTCTTGGTGTGGTGGACCAGCATGCCCCAGTAGTTGCGGCAGGTGGCGAGGTCGGAGACCAGCGGGGCGTCGAGCGCCGCCGCCAGACGCGGGTCGTTGCCCGGTGCCGGAACCGGCTCGTTGGCCAGGAGATCGGACTGCAGAACGAGTTTCATGTCCTCGTCGACCGGCTCGACCTCGTACCGGATCGCGGCGATCGTGCGTTTGGTGAAGGACACGAGGCGTTCGGACTTGATGCGGACCTTCCGGCCGGTGGGTGAGGTCCACACCGTGTGACGACGCAGGGTGCCGGTCCGGAAGTCCAGCGTCCGCTCGTGCTCCTCGGTACGCCCGTACCGAAGGTCCATCGGCTCGTCCTCGACCAGCAGCCGGATGATCTTGCCGTCGGTCACGTTGACGACGGTCTGTCCGGATTCGGGATATCCGTAACCGCTCTCGGCATAGGGCAGGCCGCGCAGCTCGTAGAAGCCGTTGAGGTACGTGCCGGGATGATCGACCGGCTCACCCTCTTCGAAGGACCCGCGTAAACCGATGTGCCCGTTGGACAGTGCGAAGAGCGTCTCGGTTCGGCCCAGCATGTCCAGATCGACGCCGCCGCGCCACTTCAGCTGCCACGGATGGATCTCGAAGCCGAAGTCGTGGCCGTGCTCGGCGGTCATGCGGGGAGCAATTCGACGAGGTCGTTAACGACGATGTCGGCGCCGGCGGCACGCATCGCCTCGGCCTGGCCGCCACCGACCCGGTCGATGCCGACGACGTAGCCGAAGGCTCCCGCGCTGCCGGCCGCGATGCCGGAGATGGCGTCTTCGAAGACGACCGCCGCGGCGGGCTCGACGCCCATCAGTTCGGCGCCCAGGAGAAACGAGTCGGGTGCGGGTTTGCCCTTCAGCCCTTTCGACACGATGTCGAGTCCGTCCACCCGGACCTCGACGAATTTCGACAGGTCTGCCGCATCCAGCACTGCTGCTCCGTTCTTCGAGGAGGTCACCACGGCGATCCGGAGACCGGCGTCGCGCGCCGCCTCGAGATATCGCACGGACCCCGGATAGGCCTGCCCGCCGTCCTCGGCCAGGCTGACCAGGAACATGTCGTTCTTCCCGTCTCCGATCGCGGTCACGGTCTGCGCGTCGACATCGTCGATTCCGCGAGAGGCGAGGAAGGCCCGGACGCCGTCCTCACGGGGACGTCCGTCGACGTAGTCCAGATAGTCCTGGTCGGTGAACTCGACGAAGTCGGAGTGGTCTGCGCCGCCCGCACGGGCGGCGAGAAAGGCGTCGAACGCCTTCTTCCACGCCTTGCGGTGTAGCACCGCGGTCTCGGTGAGAACCCCGTCGAGGTCGAACAGTGCGACGGTGATCGAATCTGGCAATCCCAACACGCTTCGCCACGCTACCCGTCCCGGGCGACTCCGGCGCGATTTGCGTGGCCACCCCGGGTGTTTTCTGCCGGCCGCGGGCGCGCGATCGCACGCGTCGTCCCGGACAGCGGTTCCTCCGGCGACGCCTGCGCGCCCGAAAAGGCTTTGACCGGGCGACAACTGGAGGTGAGACGATGGTCCGATGACTCGACGATTCGCTCAGATCGATGTGTTCTCCGCTACCGGGACCGGTGGTAACCCGGTTGCCGTGGTGCTCGATGCCACCGACATCCCCGACGACCGGATGGCCGCGTTCGCGCGCTGGACGAACCTGTCGGAGACGACCTTCGTGCTGCCGCCGACCGACCCTGCCGCCGATTACCGTCTGCGCATCTTCACCCCGGACGGCGAGTTGCCGTTCGCCGGGCATCCCACCCTCGGCTCGGCACATGCCTGGCTGACGACGGGCGGCCGGCCTGCGGGGGAGGACATCGTGCAGGAGTGCGGCGTCGGCCTGGTGCGACTGCGGCGCACTGGTGCACGGCTGGCCTTCGCGGCGCCGCCGTTGCGGCGGTCTGGACCCGTCGACGCCGCCGTCGTCACCGAGGTCGCCGCGGCGCTACGGGTCGACACGGCCGAGGTCCGCGCGGCCGAGTGGGTCGACAACGGGCCGGAATGGATGGTGTTGCAACTCGAATCGGGCGAGCGGGTGCTCGAGGTGACCCCGGACATCCCTGCCCTCGGCGATCACAAGGTCGGGTTGTTCGGGCGGTACGGCTCGGGGGACGGAGAGGTCTTCGGCGAGGTGCGCGCGTTCGTGCCGGGCATCGGGGTCCCCGAGGACCCGGTGACGGGCAGTCTCAACGCCGGCATCGCCATGTGGTTGCGGGCCACCGGGCAGGCGCCGGCGTCCTACGTCGCCGCGCAAGGTGCGGCGCTCGGTCGGGCCGGCCGCATCCACGTCCACGACGACGGCGAGCACATCTGGATCGGCGGCGACACGACGACGGTGATCGAGGGGACGGTGACGCTCTAGTGGTGTCGGGACCGCACCGGATGGTGTCGGCGCGCTGTGCCAA
The DNA here is from genome assembly GCF_042668985.1 of Gordonia sp. NPDC057258. Classification (NCBI taxonomy): domain Bacteria; kingdom Bacillati; phylum Actinomycetota; class Actinomycetes; order Mycobacteriales; family Gordoniaceae; genus Gordonia; species Gordonia sp. NPDC057258. The sequence goes on along the minus strand of NZ_JBHUXZ010000046.1, from coordinate 17,389 downwards.
GGTGGGTGCCATGACCGACGCCCCGGGTGCCGCGGACAAGGCTGATGTCGAGACCGGCGGTGACGGAACTCCGAGCAACGGCGAGACCCTGAGCAACAAGGCCGCCAAGAAGCGACGTCGACGCGAACCGCCACCGGACCCGGCGCCGCTGCCCGGCCTCGTCGACGCGCACACCCACCTCGCTGCATGCGGCGGACGCGACGCCGAGACGGTCCGCGCGATCTGCGACCACGCGCAGGGCGTCGGCGTCGGCCATGTGGTCACCGTCGCCGACGACATGGTCGATGCACGGTGGGCGGTCGCCGCCGCGGAGTGGGACGATCGCGTCTACGCGGCGGTGGCCCTGCACCCGATGCATGCCGGCGATCTGAACGACGAGACCGCCACCGAGCTCGAGCGGATGGTGCGTCACCCGCGAGTCGTCGCGGTGGGCGAGACCGGGCTCGACTACTACTGGCCCGGGAAGTCCGACGACTGTGCGTCGCCCGAGGTGCAGCACGAGACGTTCCGCTGGCATATCGACCTCGCGAAGCGGGTCGGCAAGCCGCTGATGATCCACAACCGCGAGGCCGACCGGGATCTACTCGACGTCCTGGCCGCGGAGGGCGCCCCGGAATTCGTGATCATGCACTGCTTCTCCGGTGACCGAAATGTTGCACGCGAATGTGTCGAGCGTGGGTTCATGCTCAGTTTCGCCGGCACTGTGAGCTTCGCCAACGCCGATGAGCTCCGGGTCGCGGCCGAGTTGGTCCCCGACGACCAGATCCTCGTCGAGACCGACGCGCCGTTCCTGACCCCGCATCCCTACCGTGGCCAGCCCAATCAGTCCTATTGTCTGCCGTACACAGCCCGGGCCCTCGCGGCCGTGCGCGGCGTGGCGGACGAGGAGATGGCTCGCATCCTCGGGGCGAACGCACGGCGCGTCTACGGCATCCCTTTGCCATAATCTGGCCGGTTCGTTATCGTACTGTGATCCAGCTGGCCGACGTGCTGATCCACTCGGCCGGCGTGGTGCCAGTGTTGCCTATCAGGATGTCGTGCCCTTGTCTTCTCTGCCCAACCCAGAGCTGCAAAACCCCGAACTCTCGAACCCGGAGCCGTCCGCTCCGACATCGTCCAATTCGGTGTTCGCCAAGATCAACGGCTCGAAGTCGTTGCGTGTCCGCGTCGCCGTCGGCGCCGTGTGCGCCACCGTCGCGGCCGGCGGGGTCATGGGCGTCAGCATGCACAAGAACGTCGCGATCGACGTGGACGGCGACATCCGGCACGTGTCCACCATGGCGATGTCCGTCGAGAGTCTCCTCGAGTCGGAGGGGCTGGCGCCCGCCGACGGTGACAAGGTGAGCCCGGCACCCGACTCGGGCTTCGGCGACGGCCAGACCATCAAGGTCAACAAGCTCAAGGAACTCACCCTCGACATCGAGGGCAAGCGCGAGACCATCGTCACCAACGCCTCGACCGTGGACCAGTTGATGGCCGAACGCGGACTGACCCACGCCGCCGAGGAGACCGCCTTCGGCGAGGAACTGCCGGTCGACGGCGGTCAGATCGAGGTCGCGCTGCCCAAGCCGGTGAACCTCGTCGACGGACCGGCCCGCAAGCGCCCGACCGTCGCCGCGCACACCGTGAAGGATCTGCTCGAGTCGCTCGGCACCCCGCTGGGCGCCGAAGACAAGGTCACCCCCGCAGCGGACACCAAGATCACCCCCAACCTCAAGATCGTCGTCACCCGGATCAAGACCGAGGACGTCACGCTCACCGAACCGGTCGCCCCGCCGGAGGTCAAGAAAGAGGACCCGACCCTCGTCCGCGACCGCAAGGTCGTCGAGAAGAAGGGCACGCCCGGCGAGGCGCGTGTCACCTACAAGGTGACCACCGTGAACGGCCGGGTCGTCAAGCGCGACAAGCTGACCAGCGAGGTGCTCAGCGAGCCCGTCGCGGCCACCGTTCGCATCGGCACCAAGCCGGGTGCGCCGTTCGTGCCGCCGGGGTCGGTGTGGGACGCGCTCGCCGCGTGCGAGGCGACCGGCAACTGGGCGATCAACACCGGCAACGGCTTCTACGGCGGCGTCCAGTTCGACCAGAACACCTGGGAACGCTGGGGCGGACTCGAGTACGCGCCGCGCGCCGACCTCGCCACCCGCGAAGAACAGATCGCCATCGCGAAGAAGACCCAGGCGGTCCAGGGCTGGGGCGCATGGCCGTCCTGCTCGTCCAAGCTGGGCCTGCGCTGATCAGCGACTCGACAGCGGGTTCACCCGACGGCGCGCCCGACGAGGCTCCGCGTCTCCTCGGGCCGGCACAGATCAGGGAGCTCGCGACGGAGGTCGGCGTCCGGCCGACCAAGACTCTCGGACAGAACTTCGTCCACGACGCGAACACCGTGCGAAGGATCGTCGCGGCATCGGGGGTCGGGCCCGACGACACCGTCCTCGAGGTCGGTCCGGGCTTGGGCTCACTGACCCTCGCCCTCCTCGGGGCGGCGGGCAGGGTCGTCGCCATCGAGATCGATCCGGTGCTCGCGGAACGTCTTCCGGCGACGATCGCGGAGTATGCCCCGAGTCGGCAGGGCAACTTCGAGGTCATCCTCGCCGACGCGCTACAGGTGACGCGCGACGACCTGCCGGTGGTCCCCACCGCGCTGGTCGCGAACCTGCCGTACAACGTGTCGGTGCCGGTCCTGTTGCACCTGCTCGGACTCTTCCCGGAGATCACCACCGCCCTCGTGATGGTGCAGGCCGAGGTCGCCGACCGCCTCGCCGCCGGCCCGGGCAGCCGCACCTACGGGGTGCCGAGCGTCAAGGCGCGCTACCACGGTCGCGTGAGCCGGGCCGGTGCGGTGGGGCGCAACGTCTTCTGGCCCGAACCGAAGGTGGAGTCGGGTCTCGTCCGCATCGAACGAACCGACGACCACTCGACCGATCCCGTTGTGCGGCAACAGGTGTTCGCCGCGATCGACGCCGCATTCGCCCAGCGACGCAAGACGATGCGATCAGCGCTGGCCGGCTGGGCCGGTTCGGCGGCCGAGGCCGAACGCCGACTCCGTGAGGCCGGTATCGATCCGGGTGTGCGGGGCGAGAAGCTCGACGTCGACGACTTCGTCCGCCTCGCTCGCACGACCTGATTTCGACGCCGGGTCGCTGATCGCGGGAGACCGCGGCTCGTCGTGGGGGCGGGCGCAAAACCGCTCGCCGTCGGCGGGGAGAAGCTCGTACCGTGTTGTGCATCCGCAGCATCGACGACGAGGTCCGACATGGTTCCACCACAGACTCTGACGACGCCGAGGCTGCGGCTGCGCCCACCCGCCGACCGTGACATCGAACCGACCTTCCGCGCCTGCCAGGATCCGGACATCCAGCGCTTCACACTGGTCCCGGTCCCGTATACGCGTGCGCACGCCGAACGTTTCGTCCGCGACATCGCCCCGGCCTCCGGGTCGTCGGTGTGGGCGATCGAGATCCCCGGCGGTGAACTCGTCGGCACCATCGGACTGCGAACCGTCGAGAAAGGCGTTGCGTCACTGGGCTATTGGTGCGCGCCGTCGCATCGGGGCCATCGCTACCTCACCGAGGCGCTCGCCGCGGTCCTCGACCACGCCTTCGCCGACCCCGCCGACGGCGGAGCCGGGTTCGATCGCGTGATCCGGCGGGCGCTGGTCGACAACGTGGCCCTGGCGCGGCTGGCGGCGTCGGCCGGCTTCCGCTACACCGGCCGACGCCCCGAGGACGAGATCGATCAACTCCCGTCGGGTCGCCGCGTCGGCGATGTGCACACCGCCGTGCTGCGAGCGGGCGAGGACCGCACCCAGCAGTCCTGGAACCTCGATGCGCAATCGGACTCAGTTCGACGCGGCGCGCAGTTTCTCCAGTAACTCGGGAGCGGCGTCGCGCAGGAACGCGTCCTGGGTGTCGCCCCCGATCTGCACCAGCGCGATGTCGGTGAATCCCGCCTCCCAGAAGGGTTTCACCGCCTCGACGATCTGGTCGAGGTCCGGGCCGCAGGGGATGTTGCCCGCGACGTCGTCCGGCGTGACGAACTGCGTCGCTGCGGCGAAGCCCGCGGTGGTGCGCAGGTCGGCGTTGACATCCCACCCGCCGGCGAACCACCGGAACTGATCGTGGGCGCGCTCGATCGCCTTGTCGCGGTCGGGATCCCAGCTGATGGGGATCTGCCCGATCGCGCGGGACCGCTGCCCGTCGACGGTCGGGGTCGACGAATGTTCGTTCCACGCCTTGATGAAGTCGGCGTCGGGTTCGACGGCGATCAGGTGGTCGGCCAGTGGCCCGAACGTCTCGATACCCGCGTTGCCCGCCACTGCGACGCCGATCGGGACGGGCTGGTCGGGCAGATCCCAGATCCGGGCGGCGTCGACCTGGAAGAACTCGCCGCGGAAGTCGACGAGCTCACCGGTGTGCAGTTTGCGGATGATCTCGATCGCCTCGGCGAGCATGTCCTGGCGGTCGGCGACCGAGGGCCAGCCCTCGCCGACGACGTGCTCGTTGAGGTTCTCGCCCGAGCCGAGGCCGAGAGTGAAGCGACCGTCGGCGAGGATCTGCAGCGTCGCAGCCTTCTGCGCGATGATCGCCGGGTGGTAGCGGATCGTCGGGCACGTCACGTAGGTCATCAGGTCGACCCGCTCGGTCGCGTGGGCCACGGCTCCCAGGACCGTCCACGCGTACGGGGCGTGTCCCTGGGCCGAGAGCCACGGAAAGTAGTGGTCGCTCGACACCTCGAAGTCGAAGCCGGCGTCTTCGGCGCCGACGGCGTACCGCACCAGCTCTTTCGGGCCTGCCTGCTCGGTCATCAGGGTGTAGCCGAAACGTGTTGCCATGGAGGTCTCCTCTGCGAGATGGGTCGCTTCGGTGTAGCCATGAGTCATGGGTCCGAAACCCGGGACGCTCGAGACGGTGGTGCCCGGACGACGGACGTTCGACGACGGGGCGCAGTTCTCGACCCCGGAAACGAGGCGCAGATGCCAGACCGGAAAGCGGATGGGTCGATCGACACCGTGCTGCTCGATGTCGACGGTACGCTCGTCGACTCCACCTACCTCCACGCATTGGCGTGGATGCGGGCCTTCGCTGCTCACGACCTGATCCCGCAGTGGTGGCAGGTGCACCGGGCGATCGGCATGGGTGGCGACCGGCTCGTCGGCGAGCTGCTCGGCGACGACGTGGAGGAATCGCTCGGCGACACCTTGCGCGACGAGTGGGAGGACGCCTATCGCGACCTGCTGCCCGACGTGCGGCCCCTGCCCGGCGCGGCCGATCTGGTGCGGGGACTGCTGGACGCCGGCTACCGGGTGGCGCTCGCGTCGTCGGGCAAGTCGGAGTTCACCGACGCCGCCCTCGAGTCGATGGGATTGTCGCGGAACGACTTCGCCGCGGTGACCACCTCGGACGACGCCGATTCGTCCAAACCGGCGCCCGACATCCTGTCGGTCGCCCTGGACGAGGCCGGCGGCGGTAAGGCCGTCGTCGTCGGCGACACCGTGTGGGACGTGGCGTCGGCGCATCGCCTGCCGGCGGAGTGCGTGGCGGTGCGGTCCGGTGGATTCGCGGAGGGTGAGTTGCGCGACGCGGGCGCGGTGCTGGTCGTCGAGCACGTCGGACAACTCGTCGACCGCGGCTGGCGCCCCTGATCGACGGCGGCTGGAGCGCCGGACCGACCGCATCGGTGGGCGCGGGGCCGACGCCGGGGCGCTAGGCTGGATCATTGTGTCGCGAACGTCGCTGTCGGTGGTGTCGGACTCCGTCACCGCGCGGGCTCCGTCGAAGGTCAATCTGCACCTCGGGGTCGGTCCGCGCCGCGAGGACGGCTACCACGACCTCGTGACCGTCTTCCAGGCGCTGTCCCTGCACGACGACATCCGGGTCGCCCGGGCCAACGAGATGAGCATCACGGTTCGTGGCGAAGGCGCCGGGTCGGTCCCGACGGACGAGTCCAATCTGGCGGTCCGGGCCGCGCTGGCATTGGCCGAGTGGGCGGACCGTCCCGGCAAGGTCGCGATCGACATCGACAAGACGATCCCGGTGGCCGGGGGCATGGCCGGTGGCAGCGCGGATGCCGCCGGGGCGCTGGTCGCACTCGCCGCCCTGTGGAAGCTCGACATCGGCCGCGACGACCTCGCCGCGATCGCGGCGGACCTGGGCAGCGACGTCCCGTTCGCGTTGCACGGCAACACCGCCCTGGGTACCGGACGCGGCGAGCGGCTGATGCAGGTCCTCTCCCGCGGTGACTTCCACTGGGTGCTCGCGCTCGCACGCGACGGACTGTCCACGCCCGCGGTGTACCGCGAACTGGATCGGCTGCGCGACAGCCGTTCCGGAGAATGCGCCACCGACGACGAGCGGGACCTCCTCCGCCGCCCGGACGAACTCATGCAGGCCCTGGCGTCCGGTGACCCGCATGCGGTGGCGCCCCTGCTGCACAACGACCTACAACCGGCGGCGCTCTCGCTGCAACCCACCCTCCGCCGGACCCTGCGTGCCGGAATCGACGCCGGAGCACTGGGCGGCATCGTGTCCGGCTCCGGTCCGACATGCGCCTTCCTGTGCGCCGACGAGACCGGCGCGGTGAACGTCGCCGCCGAACTGTCCGGCGCCGGCGTCGCCCGGTCGGTCCGCACCGCCAGCGGTCCCGCCGCCGGTACGCGCGTCCTCGGAGCCGACGTCCGCCACTGATCGCCTACGGTTGCCTGATGTCCCGCAGACCCGCCGCAGTCGTCGCCCCGCTGCGCGCGGTCAGCGCCGTCGTCGCTCTACTGCTCGCGCTCTGCATCGTCACGGCCGGCCCGTCGACGGCCGCCGCACCCGCCGACGGTTTCGTCTTCACCACCTCCGACGTCCCCGACGGCGAACTCCCGTCGGCGGCCGGCTCGGGCACCCGCCTGACCTATGCGACGCGCGATCAGAACGGCCGCCCGGCGATGTCGAGCGGCGTGTACTGGGTGCCGAAGGGTACGCCGCCCGCCGGTGGCTGGCCCGTGGTGTCCTGGGCCCACGGAACGGTTGGCCTGGCCGACGAGTGCGCGCCAACCCTGCACCGGCTGGGCGACGGCGTCGAGGCCCCGGTGCGCGCGGCGCTCGACGCCGGTTTCGCGGTCACGGCAACCGATTACGCGGGGCTCGGGTCGGCGGGGGAGACCGAATACCTCGGCGGTCGCGCGGCGGCTCACTCGGTGATCGACATGATCCGCGCGGCGCGGTCGGTCGACGCCTCGCTCGGATCACGCTGGGTGTCGACCGGGCACTCGCAGGGCGGCCACGCTGCGCTGCACGCGGGCCGTCTCGCCGCGGAATTCGCACCGGATCTGCCGGTCGCCGGCATCGTCGCGATCGCCCCGGTCTCGTCGTTGGAGAACCTGTTCGGTCTGTTCGGTCCCCGCGTGCCCGGCCTCGGCGCGCTCAATGTGCTGAGTGCGCCGTTCCTGTTCACCCTCGCCGGTCTCGACCACGCGAACCCGGAACTCCGCGTCGCCGATTCCCTGACGTCGGACGGCAAGCGTTTCCTCGACCGCGCGCGTGCCCGGTGCAACGGGGATCTCGTGGACGCGTTGCGGTCGGTGCCGCCGGGCTCACTCGTGGCGTCGTCGTTCACCGCGGAGCAGGACTTCCGGGACGCCCTGCGGGAGTACGCCGAGGTGCCCGTCTCCGGCTACCCGGTGAAAGTCACGCTCGCACATGGTCTTCTCGATCCCGTGCTGCCGTACCCGCTGAGTCGTTCGCTGCGGTCCGCGATGCGCGACGCCGGCACGGATGTGGACCTCAAGACCTACGCGCGAGCCGATCACAGCGGCGTCGTCGACGAGTCGCTGCCGGACGTGCTGGCCGCGATCCGGGAGTCGTTCGGCCGTTGAAATCGGGCCGACCGGTTCTCGCGGAGTCGATCACTCGACGCTCTCGCCGAGTTCCATCCAGCGTTCCTCGAGTTCCTCGAGTTCGGATTCCATGCTGCGGATGCTCTCGGTCTCCGCGGCAAGGCCTTGGTAGTCGGACTGATCATGGTCGGCCAGCGCGGTCCGGGCAGCATCGATCTTGCTGTGCAGCTTGTCGATCCGACGCTCGAGCGAGGCGAGCTCCTTGTTGGCCGCGCGCAGCTCGGCGCCGCTGAGGGACGAGCCCGACGCGCCGCCGTTCCCCGAAGCTGTGGCGCTCGTACCGGATCCGCCCGATGTCGATCCGGAACCCGACGTCTTCGCCTGTGCCGAGCGGAGTCTCAAGAACTCGTCGACGCCGCCGGGGAGGTGGCGGAGCCCGCCGTCGAGGACGGCGAACTGCTGATCGGTGACCCGCTCGAGGAAGTACCGGTCGTGCGAGACGACGATCAGCGTGCCGGGCCACGAGTCCAGCAGGTCCTCGAGCGCGGCGAGCATGTCGGTGTCGAGGTCGTTGGTCGGCTCGTCGAGGATCAGCACGTTCGGCGCGTCGAGCAGGATGAGCAGCAACTGCAGCCGCCGCTTCTGCCCGCCCGAGAGGTCGCGGACCGGGGTCGAGAGTTGCGCGCCGTCGAAGCCGAGCCGTTCGAGCAGCTGTGACGGCGACAGCTCCTGTGCCTTCGATCCGGAACCGAAGGTGTACGTGGTCTGCAACTGCGCGATGACCACCCGCACCGGGTCGTCGAGGTACCGGTCGAGGTCGTCGAGGCGTTGGGTCAGGGTGGCGACCTTGACCGTCTTGCCGCGTTTGACCCGGCCGCCGGTCGGTTCCACGGTTCCGGCGATGAGGCCGAGCAGCGTCGACTTGCCCGCGCCGTTGACCCCGAGGATGCCGGTGCGCTCACCGGGCGCCAGCCGCCACTCGACGCCGTCGAGGACGTTGCGGTCACCGTAGGAGACCGACACGTCGAGCAGGTCGACGACGTCCTTGCCCAGACGAGCGGTGGCCAGTGACTGCAGGGCGACCGTGTCGCGGACCGGTGGGACATCGGCGATGAGGGCATTGGCCGCGTCGATGCGGAACTTCGGCTTCGACGTCCGGGCCGGCGCGCCGCGGCGGAGCCAGGCCAGTTCCTTGCGGGCGAGATTCTGTCGTCGTGCCTCGATGGCGGCGGCCTGCCGGTCCCGTTCCACCCGCTGCAGGATGTACGCCGCGTAGCCACCCTCGAAGGGTTCGACGATGCGGTCGTGGACCTCCCAGGTGACCGTGCACACCTCGTCGAGGAACCACCGGTCGTGGGTGACCACCAGCAGTCCGCCGGCGTTGGCCGGCCAGCGTCGCTTCAGGTGGTCGGCGAGCCAGGTGATGGCCTCGACGTCGAGGTGGTTGGTCGGCTCGTCGAGCGCGAGGACGTCATGCTCGCCCGCGAGGAGGCGTGCCAGCGACACGCGGCGGCGCTGACCACCCGACAACGAACTGGTGGGCGCTGTCCATTCGACGTCGCCGAGCAACCCGCCAATGACGTCGCGGACCTTCGCGTCACCCGCCCATTCGTGTTCGGGACGGTCGCCGACGACGGCGTGCCCGACGGTCTCGTCGTCGTCGAAGACGTCGACCTGGTCCAGCACGCCGATGCGGACGCCGCCGCGGACGGTGACGCGACCGGAATCGGGTTGCATCCGTCCGGCGAGCATCGCCAGCAGACTCGACTTACCGTCGCCGTTTCGGCCCACGATGCCGATCCGGTCGCCCTCGTTGACCCCGAGGGACACCGACTCGAAGACCTTGGTGGTCGGGTATTCGAGGCCTAGGGTTTCCGCGCCGAGTAGATGAGCCACCCGACAAACGCTAGTGGGTGACCGGTCTCGGCCTAACGGCGGATGGCCCCGTTGATCATGGCCGCGAACGCGACGGCGCCGGCCTGGTTGACGTGGAAGGGCAGCGCGATCCGATTCGACAGCGCGCTCTCGTACCAGGGGTTGATGAGGTTGCAGGCATCGTGTCCCGCCGATCCTCGGTTGGCGTCGATGAAGGTGCCGCCGACCTTGGTCGACGCCCGCCAGAGCGCGCCGTTGGCGCGGTTGAAGACCTCGCGCATCCACCGGGCGTCGGGGTCACTCAGCGGGACCAGCGGCCAGCACCCGGTGAACCCGATGAAGCCGCCCAGACCGACGACGATGATCTGGGCGTGCGGCGCCTTGTTCCGGATCGCGCGCAGAGCGGGGGTGACGCGGTTCTCCATGAGTTCGATCCGCCACCGGACCTCGTTCTCGAGGGCACGGTTGTGGCGGCAGCGCCGGTCGGTGAACGCCGGGGTCCGGCACTGGCCGAAGATCGCGCCCCACCGCATGTCGTTGCCGCCGATGCTCACGGTGATCAGCTGGGCGTCGCGCGGAACCAGGTGCAGCTGAATGGGTTTCGTGCCACCGCTGGTGTGCTGCGGGGCCCGGTACAGATGTGCCGACTGCGCGCCCGCACACGAGGCGTCGATGAAGCGTCGCGGCAGGGTCGCGGCGGCGACGAGGGTGGGGTAGTTGAACGCCGACCGCTTGCATCCGCCGAAGTAGGCGGGCGTCGGGGTGTAGAAGCTGCCGGACGCACGCGAATCACCGAGAGCGACGTAGGTACCGCCGGTGTAGCGCGTCGGGGCCGCCTGCGCGGGCGCAACCACCGCCGCCATCATCGACACCACGAAAGCGGTGACCAGCACCGTCGCCAAGATCTGGACCCCGCCCCGAAACCTGCCTACCACCGAACACCGCTTCCACTGCCCACCGAGTTTGCTCAGGGAATCTTAAGGCACGACCTCGGGTCCGACGACAGAGTGCGGGATCCGTATTGGAAACCGGCACGAATCCCGCACTCTGCGGGAAGTGGAACCGGCGCGATCCCGGGTGCGTCTACAACCACATGGCTACTGCACCTGCGTTGCGGACCTTCATCCTCACGCGCGACGGCGTGATCACCGCGGCGCAGGCCCGCGAGCACGGTCTCAGTCGTGCCTCGGTGGCCCGGCGGGTGAAGTCCGGTGAGTGGGTTCGTGCGAGTTCCGGCGTCTATCGCCTGGCCGATCATCCGGTGACCGCAAGGACCCGGACCCGACTGGCGACCCTGCAGGTCTCCGCGGACGCCGTTCTCAGCGGACTCGCGGCGGCGTGGTGGCACGGCCTCGTGACCAAGCGGCCGACGACGACTACCGTCACCGCTCCCCGAAGCTGGCACGGTTCGCCGGAGAAGGGGACGGTGGTCATCCGGAGATCCCTCGACGCGGCCGACGTCGTGGTCGAGAAGGGACTCACGGTGACCGCGGTGCCGTTGTCCGTCCTCGAAGGCGCCGTTGAAGGAAAGATGGACGTACTCGACCGGGCACTTCAGAACAAGAAGGTCACGGTTGACGCTCTCCTCGAGACCTACCAGCGGCGACGCCGCTGCCGTGGTGCAACCGAGATGGCGAAGATGCTCGTGCTCGTCGGTTCTGGTGCCCGTTCGGCTGCCGAACGGCTGACCGTGAAACTGTTCGCCGAGCACGACATAGCGGGTTGGGTCGCCAACCACCCGGTGTCCGGTTACGAAATCGACTTCGCCTTCGTCGGGAGGAAGGTGGCGGTCGAGATCGACGGCATGGCTCATCACCGGGACGCCGAGGCGTTCCAGCACGACCGCGCCCGCCGCAACACCCTCATCGCCCTGGGCTGGACGGTGTTGAACTTCACCTGGGCGGATCTCGTGGAACGCCCGGGATACGTCGCGTCGCAGGTGCGACGAGCGACCGTCTGATCACCCTCCGCAGAGTGCGGGATTCGTACTGGAAACCGTTACGAATCCCGCACTTTGGAAGAGCTCTGGACCACCTACAGGCCGAGATCCTTGGCGATGATCGTCTTCATGACCTCGCTGGTGCCGCCGTAGATCCGCGTGACGCGTGTGTCGGCGTAGAGCCGGGCGATGGGGTACTCCAGGACATAGCCGTACCCGCCGTGCAACTGCAGGCACTTGTCGATGACCTTGCCGGCGGTCTCGGTGGCGAACAGTTTCGCGCGAGCAGCATCGGGGACGGTGAGCTCACCCTCGTTGTGGAGTTCGAGTGCGCGGTCGACGAACTGCCGGATGGCCTCGACCTCGGCGGAGCACTCGGCGAGGACGAACTTGGTGTTCTGGAACGCCGCAACGGGTTTGCCGAAGACGTCGCGCTCCTTGGTGTAGGCGATCGCGTGCTGGACGGCCGCGGCGGCGGTGGCCGACGCCCCGATGGCGATGGTGAGTCGTTCCTGCGCGAGATTGTGCGCCAGGTACGAGAAGCCGGCACCCTCCTCGCCGAGCCGGTCCTCGACCGGCACCTTGACCGAGCTGAACGAGAGCTCGGCGGTGTCGGATGCCTTGAGGCCGATCTTCTCGATCCTGCGTCCGACGGCGAAACCCTCCGACGAGGTGTCGACCACCAGGATCGACAGGCCCGCACGACGATTCGACTCGTCGAACGGTGCGGTCCGGGCGACGACCAGGATGCGGTCGGCCAAGGCGCCGCCGGTGATGAACGTTTTCGCGCCGTCGAGCACGTAGTGCGACCCGTCCTCGGACAGCTTGGCGGTGGTCGAGATGTTGGCGAGGTCCGACCCGGTGCCGGGTTCGGTCATGGCGATCGCGAACATGAGTTCGCCGGAACAGAATCCGGGCAACCACCGCTGCTTCTGCTCGTCGGTGGCGTACTCGACGAGGTAGGGGAGGATCAGGTTCGAGTGCACCGAGTAACTGCCGAAGGTGACACCGGCCGCCGAAGTCTCCTCCGCGATCACCATCGAATAGGTGAAGTCCGAGACGCCACCGCCCCCGAACTCCTCGGGTGCCTCGATGCCCAGGACGCCGAGTTCGCCCAGCCTGTTGTAGAACTCACGCGGCGGATGGCCCTGCTTCTCCCAATCGTGGTACACCGGCGCGACCTCTTTGGCGATGAAGTCACGGATGGTCTTGCGGAAGGACTCATGGTCCTCGGTGAAGATGCGACGCTGCATTGGTCCCTCGAAACTGTTGTGGGCGGACGGGTCTGACGACATTCACCTCAAGTGGTCATCGCTCCTGATATTCGCGTAGGAGCCCCTTGGAGATGATCTGTTTCTGGATCTCGCTGGTGCCCTCGCCGATCAGCAGGAAGGGCGCGTCGCGCATGAGGCGCTCGATCTCGAATTCCTTCGAGTAGCCGTAACCGCCGTGGATGCGGAAGCTGGCCTGGGTGACCTCGGCGCAGTACTCACTGCACAGGTACTTGGCCATCCCGGCGGCGACGTCGTTGCGCTCGCCGGAGTCTTTCAGTCGTGCCGCATTGACCATCATCAGGTGTGCCGCCTCGACCTTCGTCGCCATCTCGGCCAGCGAGAACGCAACGGCCTGGTGTTCGGCGATGGGTTTGCCGAAGGTGGACCGCTGCTGCGCGTACTTCACCGCGAGTTCGAAGGCGCGCTGGGCGATTCCGCAGGCGCGGGCCGACACGTTGACGCGCCCGACCTCGACGCCGTCCATCATGTGCGCGAAGCCGCGGCCCGGTTCGCCCCCGAGGATGTCGGTGGCGGGCGCGCGGTAACCGTCGAAGATCAGTTCGGTGGTGTCGATGCCCTTGTAGCCCATCTTGTCCAGCTTGCGCGGGATGGTCAGGCCGGGGAGTACCTCGCCGAAGCCGGCCGGCTTCTCCACCAGGAATGTCGTGAGGTTCTTGTGCGGCTTCTCGTTGCCCTCCTCGGTACGGACAAGGGCGGCAACGAGAGTCGACGACCCGCCGTTGGTCAGCCACATCTTCTGACCGTTGATGACGTATCCGACGTCTCCGTCCCGCTTCGCGCTGGTCTTGATCGCCGCGACGTCGGACCCCAGTTCCGGTTCGGACATCGAGAACGCGCCGCGCATCTCGCCCGTCGCCATGCGGGGGAGGAAGCGCTGTTTCTGCTCGTCGGTCCCGTGCTGGCGGATCATGTACGCCACGATGAAATGGGTGTTGATCACGCCCGACACGCTCATCCATCCACGTGCCAGTTCTTCGACGCACAACGCGTAGGTCAGCAGGGACTCGCCGAGTCCGCCGTACTCCTCGGGGATCATCAGGCCGAACAGGCCCATCTCGGCCATGCCGTCGACGATGGCCTGCGGATACTCGTCGGCGTGCTCGAGTTCCTGTGCGGTGGGGATGATCTGCTTGTCGACGAACGAGCGGACGTTGGCCAGGATCTCCGTCTGGATCTCGGTGAGGCCCAGGGTCTGCGCGAGGCGGGTCATGGTGGCTGGTCTCCGAAGTCGGTCGGGGTGCGCTCGCACCGTCGGGCGGACGTTGGTGCGCGACCGGCACGCGCCCGTCTCACAGCATGCCCGGCGGCGGCCCGGCGAAGTAGTCGCGGTGAACTAAGGGAGCGATAGCGCGAGCCAATGGCACTCGGCTGCGCCACCGGCGCCTATCGGTCCGATAGCCATCGCCGATGACCCCGCTCGCAACTCCGTGTCCTCAACACATAGGCAGCGACAGTCAGGTCGTTCGCCGAGCGAACGTTGTCAGAGGGGTTCGACCCTGGTTTGAATCGGAACGGATATGAGCCATAACACTGACGGAGCGCATCGCAACCCAGATCACTCGTCTGGAAGAGGTAATGCCATGACGGTCTCCACCGCCTCCGGATCAGGAGCCGGCGACAAGCCCGGGTCAGCGGCGCGCACGGGACCCGATGGTCCCGCCCACACCGTCGACTTCGAAGCGGCCCAGACGCCGCGAGGTCTCGGCCCGCGCGGCGAATCACGCGCCGGCGCCTGGGGTCTCACGGCTCTGCTGGTCAGCCTCTACGTGATCAACTACGCCGACAAGGCGGTGCTGGGCATCATCGCGCAACCCTCGCGAGGAGCTGGGTCTGAGCTCCTCGCAGATCGGTCTCGTCGGCAGCCTGTTCTTCCTCACGTTCACGATCGGCGGCTTCTTCGCGGGACTGCTCAACCGCTGGATGACCCTGCGCTGGTCGCTGGTCCTCCTGGCCCTGTGCTGGGCCGCGGCGATGCTCCCCATGGTGGTCGTGGCGTCGTTCGCGGTCCTCGTCCTCAGTCGGCTGTTCCTCGGTCTCGCCGAAGGTCCGAGTTCGGCGCTCCTGCACACGGCGGCCTACTCCTGGCGTCCGCCGGCCCGGCGCGCCCTGCCCGGTGCCCTCCTCGCCGGTGCCGCGTCGATCTCGAAGATCGCGATCGCTCCGCTGCTCGCCGTGATCACAGTGAGCTTCGGGTGGCGCTGGGCACTGATCTCCCTTGCCGCCGGTGGCCTCGTCTGGTGTGTCGTCTGGCTGTCGACCTGGCGCAACGGCCCGTACATCGCGAGTGGGAAGACGTCGAAGGACGCGCCGACCGCGAGTGCCGGCGCCGAACCCGCGACGCCGTGGATCTCGATCTTCCGCTCACGCACGTTCGTCACCGGCGCGCTCGTCGTGATGAGCGTTTATGCGCTGGTCAGTGTCGTGCTCACGTGGTTGCCGTCGTACTTCGAAGAGGGGCTGGGGTACAGCCGCCTGCAGTCCGGGTCGATGTTCGCGTTCCCCTCGATCGTCGGCCTGGTCCTGATGGTGCTGAGTTCGATCACGAGTGATCGGATGATCTCGAAAGGGGCGACCTCGCGGATGCTGCGCATCGTCGTGCCGTCGGTCGGGGTTCTCGTCTCCGGTGTCCTGCTGTTCCTGCTGCCCTCGGTCGGCACACCGATCGTCGCGGTCGCGATCCTGTCGATCGGTTATGGCTTCGCGGCCACGGTGTTCCCGTTGTTCAACGCGGCCGTCGCCGAGATCTGCCCGCCCCGGCAGACCGCCGGAACGCTGGGTGTCTTCCTGGCGATCATGGCGATCGGCGGTCTCGTCGCGCCGTACGCGACGGGTGTCATCGTCGACGCGGCCGCCACGCCGGCCGAGGGTTACGCCACCGCGTTCCAGGTGCTCGGAATCGTCGCCGCGGTGTGCGCGGTGCTCGCGCTGGTCTTCGCCGATCCCGAGCGCGATCGTGCTCGGTTGCGTCCGCACGCGCCGGCCGTCGAAGGCGCCACCTCGTGACTTGCGCGTCCCATAGGTAGGGCCTCATCGACTGTGAGTGTGAATCGACTTGTCTGCCAAGCGCCCCGGTGGTCGGCTCGTCACAGCGGGCGATCGGCGTCCGCCGGCGTGGTGCACGTCGGACACAACTTCATCCCTTGCCCTGACATCGAGGAGTCCCCATGCGTGATGCAGTGATCGTCGACGCGGTCCGCGCGCCCATCGGCCGCCGCCGCGGCGCCCTGTCCGGTATCCATCCCGCCGACCTGTCCGCCCATGTACTGGAGGCGCTCGTCGAGCGGACCGGCATCGATCCGGCCGTCGTCGACGACGTCGTCTGGGGATGTGTCAGCCAAGCCGCCGAGCAGGCGGGCAATGTCGCGCGGACGGCCGTGCTCGCCGCCGGCTGGCCCGAGAGTGTCCCCGGAACCACTGTGACGCGCGCCTGCGGGTCCAGCCAGCAGGCGGTCAGCATGGCGGCCGCGGCGGTGGTGTCCGGCCAGCAGGATGTCGTGATAGCCGGCGGGGTCGAGTCGATGAGTCGTGTCCCGATGGGCAGCGCCGCACCGAATGGCGAGCATCAGCCGCCCACGGTCCTCGACCGTTACGGCGTCGACAAGTTCAGCCAGGGGATCGGCGCCGAGATGGTCGCCGCGAAATGGGGATTGGACCGCACCCGCCTCGACGAGTACTCGCTGCGCTCGCACGAACTTGCTGCGCAGGCGGCCGACCGCGGTGCGTTCGACGCCCAATTGGCGCCGATTCCGGGGGTACTCGAGGGGGACGAGGGCATCCGCCGCGGTGGGACGCTCGAATCGCTCGCCAAGCTCAAGCCGGCCTTCAGCGAGGACGGCGTGATCCACGCCGGCAACTCCTCGCAGATCTCCGACGGGTCGGGTGCCCTGCTGATCATGTCCGGCGAGACCGCGAAGTCGCACGGTCTCACGCCGATCGCCCGCATCCACACCGCGGTCGTCGCAGCCGATGACCCGGTGATCATGCTGACCGGGCCGATCCCGGCCACGGCCAAGGCGCTCAAGCGATCCGGGCTGTCGATCGACGACATCGGGGCCTTCGAGATCAACGAGGCGTTCGCCCCCGTCCCGCTGGCCTGGCAGGCCGAGACCGGTGCCGACATCGAGCGTCTCAACCCGCTCGGCGGTGCGATCGCCGTCGGCCACCCGCTCGGCGGTTCGGGCGCCATC
The DNA here is from genome assembly GCF_042668985.1 of Gordonia sp. NPDC057258. NCBI lineage: Bacteria > Bacillati > Actinomycetota > Actinomycetes > Mycobacteriales > Gordoniaceae > Gordonia > Gordonia sp. NPDC057258. The sequence goes on along the minus strand of NZ_JBHUXZ010000046.1, from coordinate 274 downwards.
CTCATGACGCGGCTCGTACACCACATGCGCGACAACGGCATCCGGTACGGACTGCAGTCGATGTGCGAGGCCGGTGGCATGGCCAACACCACCATCCTCGAACTGCTCTGATCCGAAAAAAGCGCAGCACCGCTGGCCCTCCTGCTCCCTGCTCCCTGATCCGAAAGAAGCGACCCCATCCCATTGCTCCCTGAGGTGTGAGGAGCGATAGCGACGAGCCACGAAGGGCCTGGTGAGACACGTTGCGGAGCCCTTCGTGGCTCGCTTCGCTCGC
>NZ_JBHUXZ010000045.1:0-35832 GCF_042668985.1 Gordonia sp. NPDC057258 | reverse complement strand
GTCCTGATGGGTGGGTGGGAAGAGTCCCGAGCCCACCCCGGCGACCACCGACAACGCCAGTGCGACGCCCACGTTCGGCGAGAACCCGAGCGCGATGGTGGCGACGACGGTGATGACGAGTCCGGGCAGCATGATGGGCCGCCGTCCGAACCGGTCCGACAGACGGCCCGCGATCAGGATCGCCAGCACGTTGCCCGCGGCGTAGATCGCCAGCACGATTCCCGCCATTCCCGCTCCGGCACCGAGACTCTCGGTGATGAACAGCGGCACCACCGCGACCCGGACCCCCATCGACGCCCAGCCCTGGGTGAAGTTGGACGCGAGGATCGCCCGGTAGGCGCTGTCGCGCAGGGCGGTCCGGAAACCGATCAGCCCGCCCGTCGGGCCGTCGGCCTGATCCGGTGCGATCACCTCCCGCAACTGGGTCGCCACCACCGTCGACGCGACGAGCAGCGCGACCGCGTACACCACGAACGGGACCCGGAGTCCGAAGCCGACCAGCGCCGCCCCGATGAGCGGACCGGTGATGCTGCCGATGAGGAACCCCGCCGAGAAGAAGCCCGACACGCGACCGCGAATGTCGCTCGGCGCCATACGGATCAGCAAGGCCATCGCCGAGATGCTGAACATCGTCGACCCGATGCCGCCGAGGCCGCGGAAGATCAGCAGTTGCCAGTAGGACTGGGCGAACGCGCACGCCAGAGTGCTGGCCGCGACGATCAGCAGACCGGTCAGGTAGATGCGCCGCTCGCCGAAGACGGTGACCAACCGTCCCGTTGCGGGCGCGAACGCCAGGCGCATCACCGCGAACGCCGAGATGACCGCGGTCGCGGCGGTGAACGAGACGTTGAAGGTGCGGGCGAAGGTCGGCAGCGCGGGCGCGATGAACCCGTATCCGAGTGCGATGACGACGTTCGCCGACAGCAGCACCCAGATGCCGCGGGGGATCTGCCTCATGGCAGCTCGGGGAGGTCGTCGAGGGCCCGCGCGGTGAGGGTCCGGCCGAGCTCGATCATCTCCGAGGCCTTGTGGAAGTCGAGCGTGCGGACCGTCCGGCGGGGTACCCGGATCAGCACGTCGGGCGGATAGCCGGCGACCTGGTAGCGGGTCAGGGCCTCCTGCATGATGTCGAGCGACCGGCTCAGCACCTCCACGCGTCCCATCCGGGCCGGTTCGTCGACGCCGAACGCGGGCGCCACCTGTTCGGCGGACGGGACGGAGCCGGACTCGGCCGCGGCATCGACCGCGACGGCGCCGCCACCGGTGGCGGCCACCGCCGCATCGGACGCCGCTGCCTCCCCCGAGGGCATCTCGTGGCCGAGCCGGTCACGGACCGCCCGGATGAACTCGTTGTCGAGGATCGGCGCCACGTTGCGCCGCAGCAGTCCCCTGGCCTTCTGTTCGCGCGTGGCGCCCGCTTCCGGGCCACCGTCGGAACCGATGATGACGCCGATGGTCACATCGCTGGGCACCGTCGAGGTGGGCGCCACCGGCAGCGGGTCGAGAATCCCGCCGTCGGCCAGCAGCCGCCCACCGTGCTCGTGCGGGCTGATGACGCCCGGGATCGCGATCGACGCACGCAGGGCGTCGGCGAGGACACCGCGCTGGAACCAGACCGCGCGGCCGGCGTTCAGATCGGTGGCGACCGCGGTGAACGGGACGGGCAGGTCCTCGATCGCGGTGTCTCCGAGGATCTCCCGCACCCGCAGCAGGATCCGCTCGGCCCCGATGACGCCCGGCTTGGTCAGCGAGACGTCGAGCAACCGGACGACGTCGAGCTGGGACAGACCCGAGATCCAGTCCACGTAGTCGTCGAGTTTCCCCGCGCAATACAACCCGCCGACGAGAGCACCCATCGACGAGCCGGCGACGGTGACGATCTCGAACCCCCGCGCCTCGAGTTCGGCGATCACCCCGATGTGCGCGTAACCGCGGGCGCCGCCACTTCCCAGAGCCAGCGCCACGCGCGACGGTCGAGCCATGGGCCAACAGTACCGCCGCCTGTTCTGCTCCCCGACATCGCAACTGGCGGAGACGGCTACTGCTCGGTGAGGAGTCGCCGCGGCCCCGGGCCGAGTTTGTTCAGTTCGTCGCCGGGGTTGAGGAGATGGCACTCCCCAAGCGACAGGCAACCGCAACCCACGCAGGACCCGATCATGTCCCGCATGTTCTCGAGCAGTGCGATGCGTTGGTTGATGTCGTCCATCCAGCGTTTCGACGCCGCTTCCCACATCGATTTCGGGGGCGACTCGTGGTCGCCCAGTTCGGCGAGCACCTCGCCGATGACCGACAGCGGAATCCCGGCGACCTGCGAGGCGCGGATGAATGCGACGCGCCGCAGCATCGCCCGGTGGTAGCGGCGCTGGTTCCCGGAGGTGCGCCGGCTGAAGATCAGGCCCTGGTCCTCGTAGAAGCGGACCGCCGACGGGGCGATCCCGGCTCGCTGGGCCAGCTCGCCGACCGAGAGCTCCGGCTTCTTCAGCGTCATGGGTCGATGGTAAGCGCCTCCGACGGCGTCGTCCCCGGTGCGCGACCGGGGACGACGGGCAGCGCTCACCGTGGGGTCAGGTGCGGACGACCATCACCGGGCAGTCGGCGTGGTGCATCACCTTCTGGCTGGTCGAGCCCAGCAGGAGTCCGCGGAAGCCACCGCGGCCGCGACTGCCGACCACGAGCAGCGATGCGTCCGCGCCCGCCTCGTCGAGCAGCGCCTTCGCCGGCTCCTCGGGCAGGACTGATCGTTCGATCGTCACGTCCGGGTAGTCCTGGGCGTACCCGGCGAGGCGCTCGGCGAGTACCTCGACCGCGTCCTGGGTCATCCGTGCCACCTCGTCGGCGCCGATGCCGTACCCGTGGAGCGCGTCCGCGTCGAGCGGGGTCCAGGTGTGTACCGCGCGGAGCGGCACATTGCGCAGCGAGGCCTGCCGGAACGCCTCGGCGACCGCGGCATCGCTGACCGGTGAGCCGTCGACCCCCACGACCACCGGTCCGTCGGGGTTGCCCTCGGCGGCGACGACCGTGACCCGGCCGTGTGCGTGAGCGGCGACACTGGTGCTCACCGAACCCAGGAAGAGGCCCTTGACGCTGCCGAGACGGCGCGTGCCGACGACGATCATCGCGGCGTCCTTGCCCAGTTCGAGCAGCACGCGCGCGGCGTCGCCGTCGACGATCGAGGTGGCGACCGTCACGCCGGGTGCCGCTTCTTTCGCGGCGTCGGCGGCCGCATGGACCGCGTCGGAGGCGTCCTGGCGGATGGCGTCGACGACATCCTGCGGGATGATCAGGCCGGGGGCGTAGTCACTCGTGCTGGCGTCGTACGCACCGACGACCTTGAGGTCGAGACCTTCGGCAGCGGCCGCCCGCGCCGCCCAGCGCACCGCGCCCGTGGCCGCGTCCGACCCGTCCACGCCGACGAGTATCGCATTCATGTTTGGCTCATCTCCTCTGATCGCGACGGCCCCTGGCGGGGTCTTCGGTTCGGCCGCGGGTCGGCCCGGGCTCGCCCCGGGCGGCCCGGTATCGGCCCCGGCCCCCATCCTGCCCCGGCGCCGTTGCCGCGGCAATGAGTACGAGGTCCCGACCACCGTCGCTTTCTCCACGATTCGGGCGCCGTGTAACCTGGCAGACACCATGACGTCACCCCTTCCGCAGAACGGCACCAACGACTTTCGCGCAATCATGATCCACATCGGGATCACCGTCGCACTCGGACTCGGCCTGCTGTTCTTCGCGCATGCGTCGTCGGATCCCCTCCAGACCGTGTTGGTCGTCGCCTCTCCCGTCGTGGTTCTCCTGGGCGCGAGCACCATGCTGTACCGCACGTACCGAGTCTGGAAACGCAACGGTCGCTGGCAGGTGTGGCAGGGGGCGGCGTGGTTCCTGTTGTTCTTCTTCATCGTCATGCTGTTCAACTCCGCGCCAGTCCTCTTCGAATGACCCGGGCGGGGTCGCCCGGCGTCGTTCGCCCCGGTGGAAGCCCTCTGACCGGTAGAGTCGGTCCTTTCACGTGAGGTGAGGGAGGCGCCGTGTCCGTCGGTCCGACCCACGACGAACCACTTCCTCCGGGCGCTCTCGTCGGGCGTCACCGCATCGAGCGCCTCCTGCGCAGACGCGTCGCCGGCGCCGACTACCTGGCGACGGCCCCATATCCGGGGGCGCCCGCCGAGCGCGTGCTGCTCACCGTCGTGGACCGGGCCGCCTCGATCACTCCCGCGTACGGCAACTGGTTCCGGGATGCGATCGAAAAGGCTTCCGCGATGGCGCATCCCGGGATCGCGCGCATCACCGGACACGGCATCGTCGACGGACGCGCCTGGGTTGCGGTGGCTCCCGTGCCCGCCTCCGACGCCGCCCTGCTGATCCGGCGCCACCCCGACGGCATCGACATCGATCTGGCGGTGCGCGTCGTCACCGTCGTCGGCGAGGCGCTCGACGCGGCCCATCGCCGGCGCCTGGTCCACGGCAACGTCTCCCCCGCCGACATCCTGCTCAACGGCTCCGCAGACCCGACCGTCGCCGGGGCGTCGGTGCCCGGTGCCGTCACGCTCACCGGTTTCGGCCTCACCGCACCGATAGCGGGCGACGAGATGCCGCACCCGGCAGCCGATGTCGCCTCGTTGGGACGTACCCTCGTCGAAATGCTCACCGGCGCCGGGAGCGAAGCGAGCGGGCCGAATGTGACCGGCACAAGCTCGGTCGCTCGGCACCGGGTGTCGGGTGCAGTGTCGCCGGCGTTCTACGCCGTGCTGGCACGGGCGCTCGACGCCGATTCAGAACACCGATACCGCACCTGCGCGGAATTCGTCCGAGCGGCCGAGCTCGCCCTGCACCTCACCCACTCCGACGGCGAACCGCCGACCGAGATCATCCCCGCCAGCCACCCTGAATCCGAGTATGAGTCCGCCGCAACCGATTCCGACACGACGGAGGTCGTGGACGCGGGGCCGGCCGCCGGCGTCCCGCGCGTGTTCCAGCCCGCCGGTCATCCGGATCGGCCGACCGAGGTCGTCACCGACCGGCCGCGGGGGGCCGGGCCGGTGAACCGGCCGCCGACACCCCCACCGTTGGCGCCCCCGCCGACGGCCTCCCCGTCGATGCGTCGACGACGGCTGATCGCGCCGTTCTTCGTCGCCACGGCGATCGTCGCGGTCGTCGTCGGAACGGTGATGCTGCTCGGCGCCCGCACCACACCGCCGCCGTGGCCGGCGGGCGTCGCCCCTATCGCCGCCGCCTTCCCGCAACTCCTGCCGGAGACGCCCGAGGCGTCGGGATGGGGAGATGCCGACTGTGAGCCCGTCGTCCGCGACGGCATCGACGGGATCTCGTGCACCGACGCCGCGAACGTCGGATTCGTGGTGTGGCACACGCCGACGTCACCATCACGCGCTGCCGTCACCATCGGCCTCAAGGGCTACCCCGGGGATGAGATCAGCTGGCGCGACGGTCCGGCGTCGGCGAGCCGGGACAGCGTCGTCGACGGTTGGGTCGTCACCAATTTCACCGGGCCACCGCATGCGCAGTACACCCTGGTGACGACGTGGCCCGGACACACCGGCCGCGAGATCCTCGACGACTGGTGGCGCACGGCGCCGCTCGGCTGACGACCGTGACCGGGACGAAGGCCGACCCTTCGTGACGCAGGGAGCAGGGGGCGCGAACCGCCCGATGACGCCTGTCCTCAACGTCCGCGCAGCCCGTCGATCCGGTCGGCGACCTCCATCGCGGTCGACGGACGGGAGCCGGCGAGGGCGAGACAGTTGGCGATGAGGGTGCGCTCGTCGCGGTCCAGGTTCTCCGAGAGGGCCGGCGGCGTCGACAGCGCCGCCCGGATCGCCAGCAGCGGCTGGGTATCCGGCACCTCCCCGTACACCCCGTCGCCGGTGAGGGCACGGTGCAGACACGCCCCGAGCGACCAGATGTCGGTCGCCCGCGACGGCACATCGCCGGCCAACAATGCGGGGTCCATGTACTGCACCGCCCCGGGCTGGGCGAAGCTCGTGATGGGCTCGTCGGCCGCCAGCACCCGGGCCAGACCGAGATCGGAGATCTTGCCGCCGGTCTCGGTGACCATGATGCTCGACGGCGTGACGTTGGCGTGCGCGATACCGGCTTCGTGCAAGGCGTCCACGCCGCGCGCCGCGTCGGCGATCGCCGCCAGCTTCTCGTCTCGGCTGAGCTCGCGCGCCGGACTGCCCAGCGAGCCGAGCGGGAAATACTCCATCGCATACATGAACTGGCCCTGCAGCACGGCGTCGTAGAGCCCGGCGAGGTAGGGCGAGACGACGGCGGCGAACGCCCGCAGTTCGCGTACCCCGCGGCGGTAGGCGTCGTCGCTGCAGACGCCGCCGAAGACCTTCACCACGACGCGGTCGGTGGCCAGGCGCAGTCGCGCGGGGGGTACGGCGAGATAGAACGTGCCGTTGCCCCCCATGCCGAGCTTCTCGAGCACCGTGAAATCCGCCAGCTGCTGCGGGATCTCGACTTCTGGCATGTCAGTGCCTCTCCGATGATGAGCCGATGTTCGGACTGGACGGATCGTCGGCCGCCCTCGTGGGTGCGGATGGTGCGGCCGGAGACGGGTAGAGCATCGCGACGCGGTCGCCCAGCGATTCCTCGCTCGTCTCGGTGTTGTCGACGACGGTGACCGGAACGGGTACGGCCGAATCGCCTTCGTCCGATCCGGCGACGGTGAACGACACGGCGTTGTCGCGGTGCCGGCGCGGATCCTGCACCGACACCGAAACCCCCTGTTCGGCAACAGCGTTGAGGTCGGCCAGCCACCGACGCCGAGAGCCGGATGCGACGACGGTCAGCGACCGCGACCCGAACAGCGCCAGACCCGCGGCCATCAGCGCAGCGGTCCGTCCGCTGCGATCGTCCGCAGCGATACAGGTGATGGTGCTACGACTCGGTGCCACGGTGTCATCGGTGGTCTCGTCGACGACGGCCACCGGAGCCGATCGCAGCGACTCCCCCAGGAGCCGGTCGCCACTGTCCGTGAGGACGAGGTCGGCATTGGCGTTCTCCGACATGGCCTCGAGGTCGGCTGCGGGATCGGCGCTGAACCGGCACAGCACCGACACCGCACCCGCGCCGGTCAGCGACGCGCCCAACTCGTTGAGGCGCTCGACGGCCGATGCGATCGCCGCGAAGTCCGGCACGACCGGAATCCCGACCTCGAGCGGGCGCACGGACCGGTCCGGGGCGGTGAGCAACCCGGCCAGGACTACGTCGAATCCCGTGGTGCAGTCCAGCATTCGCCGATGCCGCGCCCGCAGGTCGGCGGTCGTGCCGACGGGATCGCGCAACAGCACCAGAACCCGCGGGGCAGTGGCGGTGGCCAGGGCGCGACGTTCGGCGGCGGCGATGTCATTGGCCACCACCTTGTCCGGATACACCACGCGCAGCAGGGGTTCGGTCAGGATCGTGGTCACGAGCGCCATCACCACGAGCATCGCGAACAGTTCGTCACTCAGCACACCGAGTTCGCGCCCCGCGGCCAGGATCACCAGCTCGGTGAGTCCCCGCGTGTTCATGAGCACCGCGATGGCCGCGCTCTGTCTGGTGGGGATGGCGCTCGCCCGCGCGCCCGCATAGGCGCCGAGGAACTTGCCCGCGATCGCGACGAGCAGGACCAGCAGCAGCTGCCCCATGCCCGCGACGCCGATCTGGGTGAGGTCGACGTTGAGGCCGGTGACGACGAAGAACATCGGCAGCAGGAGCAGCACGCTCGCCTGCTCGAGCCGTTCGAGGATCTCCCGGTGCAGCTGTTCGGCTCCCACCTTCGGCATCACCGCGCCGAACACGAAGGCGCCGAAGATCTGATGGATGCCGATGACGTCGGTGGCCGTCGCCGAGAGGAAGAGTCCGATCAGGATGACCGCCAGGATGTCCGGCGTGAGCCGGCCGGCGCTGTCGCGCCAGGCGATCAGCTTCGCCAGCAGTGGACGGACGACACCGAACATCACCGCGGCGTAGACGAGCGTGAGTCCGACGATCTTGGCGACCTCGAGCGGACTGCCGCCCTGGATGATGGCGATGATGAACGCCAGCAGCGTCCAGGCGAGGATGTCGTCGATGGCGGCCGCGGCCAGGCTGAACACCCCGGGAATCGTTCTCATCATCCCGCGGTCGGTGAGGATCCGCGCCAGCACCGGGAAGGCGGTGATGGACATCGCGACACCCATGAACAGCACCATCCCCAGCCGCTCGATCTCCATTCCCCCGACCATGTCGTGCGAGGGATAGAGCAGCAGGCCGAGGGCCGCGCCGAGGGCGAACGGCAGCGCGATCGAGAATGCCGAGATGCTGGCCGCCGCGCGTTCACGCCCTTTGGTCAGCCGCATGTCCAGTTCGAGGCCGACGATGAACATGAACAGCACGAGGCCGATCTGGGCCAGTGCTCCCAGCAGCGGCCGGACGTCGTCGGGGAAGAGCCACTGGTCGGGATTGCCGGGCAGGAGCCCGAGCAGGCTGGGACCCAACGCGATACCGGCGGCGATCTCGCCCACCACGGCCGGCTGACGGCAGGCACGCGCGATCATCCCACCCACCCGGGCGGCGGCGATGACGATCGCGACGTCGAGCAGCAGGAAGGCGACCGTGTGTTTGTCCATGACCTCGGGTCCGTTCGCTCAGATACGGGCGTGGTGTGACTCGAAGATGAAGTGGCGCCCGCCGATCCGGACATGCGACCCCGGCACCAGCACGTGGGCACGATGCGGGAGCAGCCGGGTCTCCCGGTTGCCGCTGCTCGGATCGGTGACGAAGGTGCCGTTCGCCGACCCGAGGTCGACCAGCTGTACCGTCCACTCCACCAGCCGGATCTCCACGTGGCGGCGCGAGAGCTGACCTGTCTCGTCCTGCACGCGAATCGGTTTGGGCGAACCCGCCGGTCCACCGCCGGCCGATCCCGGTTCCCGGCCGATCACCAGGTCCTCGTCGAGGAGGAAGGTGAACCCGTTGTCGAGCAGCAACCAGCCCAGCGGAGGCCGTTCGCCCTCGACGAGGAACGTCGTCAACTGGTCCATCCGGATTCCGCAGACCCCGCACAGCCACGACTGCGGATGGTTCAGATGGCCTCGCGAACAACGGATGCCGTGCACCATGGCCCGCGACGCCTCGATCTTGACGACCTCGGTCGCGGGTTTCTGATGCTCCTCCTTGGGCAGCGGCGCGCGCGGTTCGAGCGGTTCGGCGAACGGATTCGGCGCGGGAGCCGGCTCGACGCGAGGCCGGCCGCTCGGCGGGTTGGCGTCCCGCGGCGGCCGCTCAGGTGGGTGGGAAACTTTCGGGGACAACGGTTCCGACCCGAACGGACCGCCCAGCGGAGTCGAGGTGAACGGCAACGGATCGGGTGCCGGCAGGTCGGCACCACCATCGGCGCCGGGCGCCATCCGCTCGGTCGTGCCCATCGGGTCCGGCTCCGGCGGCAAGTCGTCGAAGGGCGACCGTTTCCGGATGGGCTCGGGCGCCGGGGGTTCCGGCGCCCCGGGTGCCGGCTTGTCGAGATCGTCCAGGGCCTCGGTCGGTGGACCCGCGTCCGGGTCGGGTCGGGACGGTTCGACGGCCGGTTCCGGCCGCGCCGCCGCCGGTTCCGGCCGCGGTTGCGCCGGTCGCTCCGCCAGGGAGTGGAATTCGGTGCCGCGCAACCCCAGCGGGGTGTGCAGCAGCGCGCCCGCGGCAGGCACCGTGCCCTGGACCAGGTCGAAGCGCTCGTCACCGACCTCCGCGGGCTTCGTGCCGGCGAGGTAGAGCCCGAGACCCTCGAACGGCCACGGCACGGCGCGGTCATAGGAATCGCCCGCGGGCGGCTCGATCCGCTTGCCGTCAGTCTCCCCGTACACCCGGCCCGAGAGGAAGATCGCGATGCCGGCATTGTCGGGAGCCGCGAAGGCGATGTCGACCGGGTCGTCGGCGGTGGCCACCAGCTGAGCCAGCGCCCGTACCAGGTGCCGGCCCCGCCGCGGTGCCGAATCCGGCACGACCACCGCAGATTCGATGTCGAGCAGATCGGTGAGGAAGGACACGGGCACCGCGTCGTTCGTCAGGCACAGGAACGCCGGGGTACGGATCACGATCCCCGCACCGGGGATCAGCGTCACCGTCGGCGTGACGCTCGGGATGTCGCCCGGACCGGTCACAGGAACCGTCCTCCCTGAAATCGCCAGTGGGGGAAGACGGCGCGTAGTGGACCGTTGACCGCCACCCACACCAGCAACCAGGTGGTGACGAACTGGACGGTGAACACGACGGGCGACGGTTGCAGCGACTCCGGGATCAGTCCGGTGCCATCGATCACGATCCACACCAGGATGCCCTCGTTGATCGCCGTGAGGAGCCCGAAGAGCGTCGGCCAGTCCTTCTCCCAGCGGAACTGCTGCAGGAAGTGGTACAGGAATTCCCAGAGCACCCCGAGGACGATGACGGTGACGAGCACGGTGAAGGCGACCCGGTAGACGTCGAGGATCGACGGGTCCCCCGAGGAGATGAGCCACAGGAACGGGACGAGCACGATGGTCCACAGGCCGCCGAGGATGCCGAGCACCAGCACGCGGGTCTGGATTCGCCCCCACAGGGTGGGCAACATGTCAGTCGACTCCCTTGTTGTTCATCCAGCGCCACCACTGGGCGGTCGATCGCCAGGGCGTCAGTCGTCGACAGAACCCCTGGCGGGCAAGGTCGTCGACGATCTCGAGGGCGGCGATCTGCAGACCGAGGAAGGTGTCGACGCCGGGAAAGTAACCGCCGAGCGTCGCGCTGCCCGAGGCGTACAGCTTGCCGTTTCCGCTGCGTGTCCCCTTAAGCTCGAAGTCGCGTTCGACGTCCATGCGGCCGACCGGGTTGATGCCGGCGCCGGTGTGATCCAGCAGATCACGCAGCAGGCGGTGCTCGCGGACGTCGGCTTCGAGTCCGGTGCAGTCGATCACGTAGTCGGCGTAGATCTCGAAGGTGCCGTCGGGCCGGTGGTCCTGTTGGATCGGTGCATGCGGGTCGACCCGCACGGTGGTCACCACCCCCTGCCCGCCCGCAGCCGGCAGCAGACTCTCCGCCCTGCCGACGGCGACGCGGTACCAGCCCTCGCGCCGCCCACGGGCCAACTGCTCCTGCCAGTCGTCGCGGACAGGGGTGTTCGTCCCGCCCATCTGCTTGTACGCCTCCGCGCGCTCGTGTCCCTCGAGCTTGCGCATGCGGGCCTTGAGCTGCCCGCCCCAGACCGACTTCGGATAGTTGAAGCCCTGGTAGGCCCAACCGTCTTTGCCCTTGCGCCGCATGAAGATGTGTGGGCCGTGGGGTTTGTCGTAGTACGTGCGGAAGAGGTGCACGATCTGCGTCTGGAGCCCGTACGCGTCGCGATCGTCGATGAGCCGCTGCAGGACCCGCGACGCGACGATCCCCGCACCGCGGATCACCACGGTGCCGGGTTTGCGTTGCAGCGACTGGTAGATGTGCTCGTGCGACTCGTAGGCGTTGACGACCTTGCTGGCGTCGCGGTAGGTCTCGCGGAACGCCTGGAGATCGGGCAGGAGCTTGATCCCCGGGTATCCGATCGCGACATGCACCCACTGGCTGCGGAAGGCCACCCGCTTGGTGGGCGAAGTCCCCTGCGGCGGTGTGAGAATCGTGAAGTAGCCACCGGCGGCGCGGCGTCGGATCATCCGGACCTGACCACGGTGCAGGCACTTCAGGTAGCCGATCCGCTCGCATTCCTTCTGCATCGACTCGAACGCCTGCCCGGCCCTCGGCGTGTAGAAGTTCGCGAAGACGGGCTCCACCAGCACATTCCACAGCGGCTTGAGCTTCTTGTCCGCCCAGGCCTCCCGCACCGCGTACGACGGGAAACCCCAGATGTTGTCCGGGGTCGACGCCGAATCCGAACGCAGGCGCTCCGTGCGCGGGATCTGCGACACCCGGGTCAGGTACTCGTAGCTGTGCCAGGGCACGTCCTGGGGGCCGAGCACCGCGATCCGGTCGAGCGGCACCCCGCAGATGCGCAGATAGTCGACGGTCACGAATGACCCGATGCCCGAGCCGACCGTGACGAACGGGACGTCGACGATCGGGATGCCCGCGGCCTCGACCATCGCATCGGTCCAGATGTCGGTGTCGACCAGCCCCGGTGTCAGATCGCCGACGGCGCCCGCGGGCCCGGGAGCGCCTCGTCCGGGCGCCGGAACAGGCCCAGGGCCCGGCCGCGGCGCGGGGGGCGCCTGGCCGGGCATCGGTCCGGGACGAGGCGGAACGGGCGGTGGGGGTCCCGGGCGACGCGGGGCGGGCCCCGGTGGCCGCGGACCCGGTGCGCCCGGCAGGGGCCCGCCGGGGTCGGGGACGACACGCGTCGGACCGTGCGGCGGCTGGGTCACGACCGGACCCGGGTGCGTGGTACCGCCGGCAGGCCGCGTCGACCGACGCGGGCGGCATGCGTCGCGCCCCGAGAATGCCGGGACGCGTGCGGAACACGACGGGACATCGCTCCTCCAGGTGAGCAGACGCGGGCACGGATGGTGCGGTAACTCTAACCCGCGGCGATGCTCGCGACGGGGTTATATAACCCGAACGAATTACACCCGTCGCACCAGGTCAGCCCCTGAACTGCGCGGAGTCGGGCAGGCTTGCCGGTGAACGCACCGGTGCATTGTGCCGGTATCGAACGTGACATCGAGTGTTGACAAATAGCGGCCCGTCGAAATACGTTCGAGTCATCCGCTGTGGTCTGTTTCACCGGCCGAGCCGCCCACCCCGAAGGGATGCGACGATGACGAAAGCACTGACCCCGACCGACCGGGAGCACGAGGCCCCCGCCCGCTACGTGCCGCAGCACGACAAGTCCGGCAGCGACCACGATTACGACCAGGTCCTCGACGACCTGTCCGCGGCATCGGTCCATCGCAACTTCGACCCGTACGTCGACATCGACTGGGACGCGCCGGACATGGCGATCGTCGAGAACGATCCGCGGTGGATTCTGTCCTACGAGGTCGACCCGATCGGCCGCCACCCGTGGTACCAGCAGTTGCCGCAGGAGAAGCAGATCGAGATCGGCATGTGGCGCCAGGCCAATGTCGCCAAGGTCGGCCTGCAGTTCGAGTCGGTCCTGATCCGCGGCCTGATGCAGTACAGCTTCAAACTCCCCAACGGTGCCCGCGAATTCCGCTACACCACGCACGAATCCAAGGAGGAGTGCAACCACACCCTGATGTTCCAGGAGTTCGTCAACCGAACCGGCATGGACGTTCCCGGGGCCAAGCTGGGCTATCGCCTCATCTCTCCTCTCGTTCCGCTGGTCTCGACGGTCTTCCCCACCGTCTTCTTCTTCGGTGTGCTCGGCGGCGAGGAGCCGATCGACCACATCCAGAAGGACTTCCTGCGCACCCGCGCGAGCCTGCACCCGACGATGGCCGCGGTGATGCAGCTGCACGTCGCCGAGGAAGCACGCCACATCTCCTTCGCCCACCACCTGATCCGCGAGCAGGTGCCGCAGCGCGGACGCGTCCAGCGTTTCCTGTTGTCGCTGATGCTCCCGCTGACCATGCGCATCCTCTGCGGCGCCATCGTGGTGCCCCCGCGGAGCTTCGCCAAGCGGTTCGACGTGCCCGACGCGGTCATGAAGGACATCTTCTGGCGGTCGCCGGAGTCGAAGCGGTTCCTGCGCAACGTCTTCGGTGACGTCCGCATGCTCGGCGAGCAGAGCGGACTGATGAACCCGGTCTCGCGCCTGCTGTGGCGCGCGCTCGGCATCAGCGGCCGCCCGTCACGGTTCCGCAGCGAGCCCACCTACACCGCGGCCTGAACCCGAACCCCGAACGCAGGTAGAACCCGAGACCATGCCCCACGTCGTCACCCAGGCGTGCTGCGGCGACGCGTCGTGCGTGTACGCATGTCCCGTCAACTGCATCCACCCCACGCCTGAAGAGCCCGATTTCGGCATCGCCGAGATGCTGTACATCGATCCCGCGACCTGCGTCGACTGCGGCGCATGTGTCAGTGCGTGCCCGGTCGGCGCCATCGTCCCGGGACATCGCCTGCCGGCTGGGCAGGAACGGTTCGTCGAGGTCAACGCGACCCAGTACCACGATCCGGCCGACGGAGCCGCGCGCTTCCCCGTCGACCCGGCCCGTCGGCTACCCCTCGCGCCCATCGATCGTCCGCGGCAGCTGGCCGTCGACACCTCGATCTCGATCGGCATCGTGGGTTCGGGCCCGTCGGCGATGTACGCGGCCGACGAGCTGCTGCGGCAGCCACAGGTCTCGGTCACCATGTACGAACGTCTCGACCGGCCGTTCGGGCTGGCACGGTTCGGCGTCGCGCCCGATCACCTGCACACCCGCAAGGTGATGGAGCTGTTCGACGACATCGCGCGCAACCCCCGACTGGAGATCCTGCTGAACACCGAGGTCGGGCGGGACCTCACCCTGGCCGACCTGCGCGCCCGTCACCAGGGCGTGATCTGGGCGGGCGGGGCACCCACCGACCGGCAACTCGCGCTGCCGGGATTCGATCTCCCCGGAGTGTCCAGCGCGACATCCTTCGTGGGTTGGTACAACGGCCATCCCGACTTCGCCGACCTCGACGTCGATCTCGACACCGAGCGCGTCGTGGTCGTGGGCAACGGCAACGTCGCCCTCGACGTCGCACGCATCCTCGTCGCCGACCCGGGCACCCTCGCCGCCACCGACATCTTCCGTCCGGCACTGGCGAAGCTGCGGTCCTCATCGGTCCGCGAGGTGGTGGTGATGGGCCGCCGCGGACCCGCGCACGCGGCCTTCACCCTGCCCGAACTCATCGGACTGGTCGATTCGGGGGTCCCGGTCACCGTCGACGCCGCCGACCTCGAAGCGCTGCCCGCACCCGCCGACCTGGACACCACGACTCGTGCCAAGCTCGATCTCCTGGCCGAGTGCGCCGCCCGCCCCGAACCCGAGGGCCGTCGAATCCGATTGGCGTTCTTCGCCTCTCCGATGGAGGTGACCGCCGGTGCGGACGGCCGCGCGCGCACGTTGACCGCCGGCCGCAACCGTCCGGTCGTCGACGACTCCGGAGCCGCGGTCGGCATCGAACCCACCGGCGAGACGGTGGGGCTCGAAACCGGGCTCGTCCTCACCTCGGTCGGTTACCGCGGTGTCGCGGTCCCGGGTCTCCCGTTCGACGACGCGGCCGGGATCATCCCGCACCTCGACGGCCGCGTGCTCGACGGGACCGAGCCCGTACCCGGGATGTATGTGACCGGTTGGATCAAGCGCGGTCCGTCGGGCTTCATCGGCACCAACAAGACCGACTCGGCGCAGACCGTCGCCTCATTGCTCGACGACCTCGAGTCGAACGCGACCGAGGCCTCGGCACCGCGTCGCCGTCGGTTGCTCGGCCGACGCCTCGGCGTCGCGTCGTCCGTCGCCGGCCTCGATTGACGGACTGCTGCGCTAGATTTCAGCCATGGGGCTCCCCGCGTACCAGCGCACCACCGTGCGCGCCGATCTGTCCGATCTACCCGCCGACGTCGCCGCCACGCTGCGCGACCATGCCGACTCGACACAGCTCACCGTCACCGACGACCTGCCGGCGTGGATCACCCGGAGCATCAACCCACCGTCGACCACGTTCTTCGGCAAGCTCTTCGGACGACGCAGCAACCCCGTCGACCCCGATTCCGAGCACCAGACGCTCATCGTGCTGCATCCGACCCACCTGATCGTCGTGGTGTCCGGGGCCGAACGTGGGGTGTCGGCGCTGTCGTGTCCGCTCGCCGCCGCGTCGATGTCGTCGACCCCGTATGTCCCGGAATCCGACGGATTCTCGGTGACCGGCTTCGCCGGTCATGAAGGGCGCCCAGGCAGCTTCTACCTCGGAACGGGTGAGCCGGCGGGCACGGAATGCCGGGAGGCCGTTCGCTCGGCCATCGTCGCCGCCAAGAATCCGTGAGGACCGCGGACCGCACTGCGCCGCTCTCGCGACCCGCGCTGGGTCTCACACTCGCGCTGATCTCGTCGGCCTGTTTCGGCATCTCGGGGGTGCTCGCCCGGGCCATGATCGAGGCGGGATGGACGGCCGGTGCGACCGTCACCGTCCGCATCGCACTAGGCGGTCTGGTCCTGGCCATTCCCGGCTTCCTCGCCTTTCGCGACCGTCGGCAGCCGCTGCCCGAGCAGCCGGGCCGACGGTCCTGGACGGTGCTCGTCGCCTACGGACTCCTCGCGGTGGCCGGCTGTCAGCTGGCCTACTTCTATGCCGTGACCTACCTGCAGGTCGGCGTCGCGCTGCTCATCGAATACACCGCCCCGGTCGCCGTGCTGGTGTGGATGTGGCTGCGCCACGGTCAGCGTCCGGGTCGCGTCACCGTGCTCGGCGCGGCACTCGCGATCGGGGGACTCGCGCTCGTCCTCGACCTCACCGGCGACGTCCCGATCAGCGCGATCGGGGTGCTGTGGGCGCTCGCCGCGATGGTCGGGGCCGCCGCCTACTTCGTGATCTCCGCCGACGACCGCACGGGCTGGCCGCCCCTGAGCCTGGCCGCGGGTGGCCTGCTCATCGGCGCACTGGCCCTCGTCGTCGCGGGGCTGACCGGGATCCTGCCGATGACCATGACCACGGACCCGGTCGAGGTCGGTGCGCTCGAGGTGGCCTGGTGGATCCCGCTCGTGCTGCTGGGAGTGGTCTCGGCCGCCATGGCCTACGGCTTCGGCATCGCAGGCGGCCGGCTGCTCGGGGCCCGGGTGATGTCCTTCGTGGCGTTGTCCGAGGTGCTGTTCGCGGTGGTCTTCGCCTGGCTCGTGCTCGACGAACTGCCGGCACCGATCCAACTCGCCGGCGGCCTGCTCATCGTGCTCGGCGTCGTCTGCGTACGGCTCGGCGAAGCCGCCCCGGCGGTGTCACGTGACTGAGAATCATCGTGCGCGTTTGTGAATAATGTTGCGCACCTTGCACATCTGTCCACAGGTTCGACGTGTTGGCACGGAATGTGTCGCACGTCGCAACGGGCCGGGGTAATCTCGTGCCCCATGTGGGGGGAGGAACCACGCGCGACGGGGATGTTCTCGAGGTTTGACTACATCGACGCCGCGCTCACGACTGCGGATCGGTTCACCGATCTCGTGCTCGGTGTCGGCGACCCCGACACCCGGCTCCCCGACACCCCCGCCTGGACGTTGACCGATTGTGTCGGCCATGTCGCGATGGCGCCGTCGCGCTTTCTCGAACTCGCGCGCGGCGAAGGTGAGTGGTGCTGTTCGGCGGTCGACGTACCCGACTTCAATGCCAAACAGATCGCCAACTTGCCGACGCGCGACGTGACAGTGCTCTGCCGACGATTGACCGACGACCTCCGCGAACTCGTCGACGAGGTGTCGCATTTCCACGCGCAGGTCCCGAAGATGCACTTCGACGGCGACCGCGTCATCCGGGCCGACGCCGCTCTCGGCCTGCTGATCGGCGAGTTCGTGGTGCACGCCCGCGACATCGCACGCGCTGTCGGGGCCCGCTGGTGGGTCGAACCGGACGTGGTGCTGATGATCATCCGGGCACGCCAACACATCCTGCCCAGTTGGGTCGATCCGCTGCACGCCGCCGGGCACTCCGGCACCTACGACATCCGGCTCCGCGGGTGCGGCGAACGGCACGTCTACGAATTCACCGACGGCGAGCTGCACATCGATCCGCCGGAGCCACGCCGGCCCGATGTCCACATCAGCGTGGACCCCGCGACCGCTCTCCTCGCCGGTTACGGTCGCCTGTCCCCGGGGTGGGTCGGCCTCACCGGGAAGGGCATCGCCTGGGGTGCCCGGCCGTGGCTCGCACCGCGACTCGCCCAGCGGTTCCTGCCTGCCTGATCGCCCCCGCTGCAGAGCGCGCGACCAACCCCGCTCCCTGTTCCGAAAGAAGCACATAACCCTTGCTCCCTGAGGTGTGAGGAGCGATAGCGACGAGCCGCGAAGGGCTGGCGAGCGTTGCACCTCGCCCTTCGTGGCTCGCTTCGCTCGCACCTCAGGGAGCATGAATCTGGACGCTCACGGGTGTACTTTCGTAGTCCAAACGGCGCCGCCAGGCCTCAGATACTCCGGGCGCGCAATAACGTCGAGCGCCCCTGCCCCCTGAGGTGCGAGGAGCGAAAGCGACGAGCCTCGAAGGGCGGCAACCGTGGTCACCGGCCCCTCGAGGCTCGACATCGTTCTTCAGTTGTTTCGCGTCTGAGCCTCGGTCAGCGACCGGTCGGCGAACCCGCCGGACGGCTCGCCCGGCGTCCCTGCCCGCGGGCGCCCGCCCGCTGCTGGTCACCGCCGCGCGACTGCCCGGCGCCGCGTCCCTGGCCTCCGGTTCGTGCGTCCGATGAGCGCGAACCGCCCGCGCGCGAGTCGCTGCGAGCCGGACGGCCGCGGCCCTCGCCGCGAGTACCGCGCGAGTCACCGCCGGTGGCGTTCCGGCCGCCGCCGGTTCCGGCGCTCCGGCTCTCGCCACGAGCGCCGCCGTTGCCGCCCTGGCCTCGGCCACGACCGCCGCGTCGACTCCCCTGCGAACGACCGCCCTGGGAACGACCTCCCTGGGACCGGCCGCCCTGCGCACCGCCACCACGAGCGGCCTCGGCGGCTGCCCGTGCCGCAGCGGACACGCGGGGGGCGCGCTCGCCGACGAGCTCGTCGACGGCTGCCGACGATGCGTCGACAGCGATGGGTGTCACCTTGATCTTGGCCTTGCGCAGTAGCTGTGCGACCTCACGACGCTGTTCGTGCAGGCAGACGGTCACGACGTCGCCGGCCGACCCGGCACGGGCGGTGCGGCCCGAGCGGTGCAGGTACGCCTTGTGCTCGGCCGGCGGATCGACGTGCACGACGAGTTCGATGCCGTCGACGTGCACGCCACGGGCGGCGACGTCGGTGGCGACGAGGACGCGGACGTCGCCCTCGCCGAATGCGGCCAGGTTGCGGTCGCGCTGCGCCTGGCTGAGATTGCCGTGCAGGTCGACGGCCGGGATCCCGGCCTCGGTCAGCTTCTTGGCGAGCTTCTTGGCCTGGTGCTTGGTGCGCATGAACAGGATGCGTCGACCGGTGCCGGAGGCGAGCTCGGCGACGAGATCCTGCTTGTCTGCCGAGGAGACCTCGAAGACGTGGTGGGTCATCGCGGCCACCGGCGACTCCGCCGAATCCACCGAGTGGAGCACCGGGTTGTCGAGGAACCGCTTGGCCAGTTTGTCGACGCCGTTGTCCAGCGTCGCCGAGAACAGCATCCGCTGACCGTCGGCGGGGGTCGCGGCGAGGATCTTGGTCACGACGGGCAGGAAGCCGAGGTCGGCCATGTGGTCGGCCTCGTCGATCACGGTGATCTCGACCTCGTCGAGCCG
This sequence comes from Gordonia sp. NPDC057258, assembly GCF_042668985.1. Lineage (NCBI taxonomy): Bacteria > Bacillati > Actinomycetota > Actinomycetes > Mycobacteriales > Gordoniaceae > Gordonia > Gordonia sp. NPDC057258. Next base: position 16,508 of record NZ_JBHUXZ010000045.1, on the reverse strand, counting down.
GACGATGCCCTGACGCATCAGGTCCTCGAGACGTCCGGGGCACGCGACGACGATGTCGACACCGCGCCGGAACGCCTGCTCCTGGCGGGTCTGCTTGACGCCGCCGAACACGGTGGTGACGGTGAGTCCCACGGACGCGGCGAGCGGCTCGACGACCGCGGCGATCTGGGTCGCGAGTTCGCGGGTCGGCGCCAGGATCAGTCCCGTGGGTGCCCCCACGTAGCGCTTGACCTGCATCTCGGCCAGGCCGGCGACGAGCGGGATGGAGAAGGCGAGGGTCTTGCCCGAGCCGGTCTTGCCGCGGCCCAGGACGTCCTTGCCGTCAAGGGTGTCGGGGAGGGTGTCCTTCTGGATCGGGAAGGCGTCGGTCTTGCCCTGAGAGGCGAGAACCTTGACGAGTTCGGCTGGGACACCGAGGGATTCGAACGACACACCAGGCGCCGACGCAGCAGCATCGGTGGAGGTGGCCGGGTTTTCGAGGACAGCAGTCATGTGGTGTGCAGGTTTCTTCCTGTGCTTGGCACGCGAACAGCACGACTGACGTGCAGGGGCGGTGCCGGTGGCGAACACGCGGGTGCGCGAGCTCGTTCGCCGTATGAAGTCAATGGCAGGTGGCCGACCGGTGTCGGATGCCCGGACCTGCGAGAGAGGCGTTCTACGACGCTAGACGCGCCCTGTACGGGCGCATCACTTCTGGCAACAGTACGCGTCGGTGATCGATACCGCGAATCGCTGTGATGCACGTCGCGTTTCGCCCACACCGGCAGGGTCGTCGAAAATCCGACCGAAGACCGCCCAGGACGGTGCTTCCGACGGCACGCGGTCGACGCTGCGCCGCCCGAGGGCGGTTTCAGCGGCGCTTCCCGGGCCTGCACGAACTTGAAAGGTTGTGTCCCGCAACCTCAGAACGCCTCACTGAGCATCACGGCAACAGTGCCGGGCTCGAGCGCGTCGAAGACGTGCTCGACATCGCCGGGATACGAGATGTAGTCACCGGCCGACAGCACCTCGGTGGCCTCGGTGGGTCCGAGACGCGCTCGGCCGCAACTGATCACGACGTGTTCGATGATCCCGCGCGCATGTGGTGCCGACACCCTCGGCTTGCCCGGTTCGGCGCGGATGACATACATGTCGCGCCGCGACCCCGGCGACGCGGTGGACAACAGGGTTGCCGAGTAGTCGGCGTCCGCGGCGGGGATCACGGGCCCCTCACCGAACCGGATGACCTCGACGGTTGGCGTGGGCGAGTCCAGCAACGCCGAGAACTGCACACCGAGCGCCGTGGAGAGCGCCCACAGCGTCTCGACACTGGGGTTCCCCTCCCCCGATTCGAGCTGGGACAACGTCGACTTCCCGATCCCGGCACGACGCGCGAGCTCGGTCAGCGACAGACCCGCTCGTGTGCGTTCCCTCTTCAACGACGCGGCGACCAGCTCTTTGGGGTTCACCGACCGAGCCTCGTTCATCAAACCGTCCGATCGTCCATCTTGACGAACACACTTCTCTTGTTCACTATGATAGTCATGCGTTCGGCTTGGAGAACACTCGACACGGCGACCCTGCGCGCCGTCGTGGTGATGTCCCTGTCCGTTCTGGTCATCGGGACGTCGTACGGGGTGGCCGCGCACGGCGCGGGTCTCGCCCTCTGGCAGATCGTTGTGATCGCCACGGTCGTCCTCGCCGGATCGTCGGAGTTCGTCTTCGTCGGCATCCTGGCCGCCGGCGGCGCGCCGATCCTCGCGCACTGGCGGGTTTGTTGGTCAACACCCGCAACTTCGGGTACGGCCTCGCCGTCGGGAAGCACCTGCGCGGCACCCCCGAGATCGTCCTCGGCGCCCACCTCATCAACGACGAGACGGCCGCGCTGGCGACCGCCGAATCCGACCCGCGTCGGGCACGGGCCGCCTTCCTGTTGTGCGGACTCGGCGTTCTGGTCTCGTGGCCCGTCGGCGCAGCACTGGGTGCCACGCTCGGCGGTGTGGTCGCCGATCCCGCGAGCCTCGGGCTCGACGCCGCCTTCCCCGCTCTGCTCGCCGCGCTGGCCATCCCGGCCCTGCGCGACGGCGCCACCTGGGCAGCCGTGACGATCGGCGCGGCGGTGGCCGTGGCCTCGACGCCGTTCCTACCGGCCGGGTTGCCCATCATGGGAGCGCTTGTGGGCTTCGCCGCCGTGGAGTCACTCCGCCGGCTTCGGCGGACCCCACCGAGCGCACCGGCCCTACCCGGCACGAGGACGGACACCGTGAACGAGACCGCATCGTCGCGAGAGGCGCTCCAGCACAACAGCGCTCCGGGCTGTCGATGAGCACCGGCATCTCCCTCGCCGTCGGCATCACGGTTCTCGCGCTCGGCACCTATGCGATGCGCGCCGCCGGACCCGTTCTGCGAAACCGCATCTCGGTCTCGGACGCGGTCGAGAAGCTGTTGGATCGGGCGACCGTGGTCCTGCTCGTCGCCGTCGCGCTGACCGGCGCTTTCTTCATCGACCACGACTTCGCCGGCTGGGCGCGGCCCGCCGGCGTGACGGTCGGGGTGATCGCGGCGCTGTTGAGGGCGCCCCTCGCGGTCGTGGTCATCCTCGCCGCGGCCACCGCCGCCGGCCTGCGGGCCCTCGGCGTCGCGTGAGTGTCGGCGAGAAAGTCACCGCACGACAGCCGGATTCGCGCAACTGTCCGGCACCGCCACGAGTGAACACGTCACCGGCATCCGCGTCGGGCGGTACCCCGGGCGAACGCCGTTGTCGCGAGTGATCTCACGGTAGGCGGCGACTGCATCGGTCGGGTGACGGGTCAGAGTCGGGTCACGCTCCGCATCGACGGTGTACAGACCGAAGCGCGAATCGAAGTCGCCCCATTCGTAGTTGTCGGTGAGACTCCAGTAGTTGTAGGACGCCACGTCGATGCCGTCCTGTCGGGCGCGCTGCAACCAGTAGACGGTGTCGCGAAGGTGATCGGCCCGGCGGTAACCGTCGGGCCGCCGGCCCTGCGGGTCGGTGGCCAGTCCGTTCTCGATCACCCGGATCTGCTTACCCGGGAACTGTTGCGCGACATGACGTAGCACGTAGTAGATGCTCTCCGGTGCCTGCGAGCTCTTCCAGAACTCACCGGAGGCACCATTGGCGACGGAGGCGTCGGTGACCGAGAACGAGTAGTAGTGGTCGACGCCCACGAAATCGAGCGTGTCGCGCATTCGCTGCGGGAAGACCGATTCCAGCCATGTCTGCAGGCCGGCGATCGGGTAGTACGCCATGTTCGACGACACCTGGGCGCCCGGCTGCACGCGGTGGATGTATCGGTGGATCGCCCGGTGCGCGGCGACGATCCCGTCGGCCATGAGCCCCACGTTCTGCGGCGCCACTCCCCCGTACATCAGTTCGCGCCGAACGTATTCGGTGGGTTCGTTGAAGGTGATCCACAGCGGGTCGGCCCAGGAGTACCGGTCGACCACACGCTCGGCGAAACGCACGAGGTCCGCGGACATCTGCGGACGGTTCCAACCCCCGAGATCCACCGCCCAGCCCGGGTGCACCCAGTGGTTGAGGGTGATCATGGGTCGCATCCCGGCGTCGACGACCGCGCGGATCACCCGGTCGTAGAACGCCCACCCTGCCGGATCATCCCGGCCGCGCGACGGTTCCACTCGCGACCACTCGACCGACGTCCGATAGATGCCGACGCCCAGGCTCTTCGCGCGGGCGATGTCCTCGGCGTAGCGATGGTAGAAGTCGACGGCGTTGCCGACACGGTGGGCGACCCGGCCCTGGTTTCCGTAACGGACCCAGTTGGAGTCACGGTTGTATCCCTCGGACTGGAAACCGGACTGGGCGACGCCGAATTCGAAGGCGGGGCCGAGCGGCGGAACGGATGCCGAGGCGGTCCCGACACCGCCGAGACCGCAGATCGCGAGCAGCATCGCGGCGCACGACATGGCCACGACGCCGGCCCGCACCCGCCGACGGCCACCACCGAGACGTCGCCTGCTCACGTTCAGAACGGACTCCCGGTGATGGGTGCGGCGCGATCGCACGGAACCGGTCGTGGATTCGCCGGATCGAGCGCGTTGAGCACGAAGAACGCCGCGCGACGCGACCCGGCGATCCCGGCATGCTCGGTGTAGTCGACCGAACACCCGTCCTGCACAACGATGTTGCGCACGTTCGATCCGCCCGGCGGCAATCCCAGCGTGTACGGCACCACGAGCTCGTCGTAGCGGGTGGCGATGTTGGTGTACCGGATCGACGGCAGGTAGTAGCCCCCGGCGGCGATCTTGCGCAGTACCGCCGCGCCGGGATCGAGCTGGGCACAGGCCTGACAGAACGGCACCTGCTCGGGCCGCAACCCGAGAGACCGGACGATCGGCATGATGACGTCGTTCCCACCGACCCCAGAGCCCCGCCACGCCGGAGCCAACGACACATAGTTGCCGATGGCATCCCGTCCGCCGAGGTACTTCGCGTAGTACGCGGGCACCACCGTCCCCTGGGAGTGGCCCACGATGTCGACCTTGGACGCGCCGGTCGTCCGACGGACCTTGTCCACGAATGCGCCGAACTGGGCGGCGCTGGCGGACATCTCACCCATGCCGCCGATCGCGCTGATCGGCCACGGGGTTCCCTTCACCGCGCCGTAGGTCAGCGCGAACACGCAGTAACCCTCGTTTTTCAGCAGCGGGACATAGGTGCCCCAGTTGGTCTGCTGCGATCCGCCGGTCCCGTGCACGAGGATGACCGGGTTGGGATGCTGCGCCGAAGGCTTGCAGTTCCAGTCGTTCGACCCGGGCAGCGAGCCCCCGGGGTCCGCGAGCTCGTTCGGTATCCCGGCCAGGAAGTTGTAGGTGACGGGCAGCGGGTCGGCGCGCGCCGGTGCCACGGTCACGACCAGCACCCCGATCACGGCGACGACCAGGCCCCACACGATCCTCGGCGATCTCATGGACGGAAACTAACAAACCGTCTCAGGGCACGATGTGTGTTTCACAGGACCCACTGTGAGATGGCGGATCCCAGCGCGACGGAACTCGGCTTCCGTGAGCGGAACGTCGTCAGTCGGACGCGGGTTCCTCGTCGTGACGGTGCCGGATGTCGCGGATGGTGGCCACCACCGAGGCGAAGACGAGCACGAATCCCAGCACGAGAAGCGTGACCGCGACGTAGTGCATGATCTGCTCGTAGTGTCCGACGTCGAATTGCTCGGCCGCGATGCGCAGGCCGACCACCACGAGCCAGGCCAGCAACGCCATGGTGAGTGCCCGACGCTGGAAGACCGCGCTCCGCCGCCGGTGTTCGTACTCCGCGAGTTCGTCGATGGCGTCGAGGACGATTCCGCTCATCCGCGCATGTGCCGCCGAGTCGTGCGGCAGCTTCGCCAGGATGTCGACCTTCTGCGACAGCTTCTGGTGCCAGTCATTGGCGTCGAGCCGCGCGATGACCGCGCCGATCATCGCGACGAGCAGCGTTCCGGCGAACGTCAGCATCGCGGCGGTCATGCGCGAAAATCTACAACGACGACCGCGGTGATGCGGTCGTTAGCCAGCGGATCGGATACGAGAAAACCCGCCCCGGCGAGCGCCGGAACGGGTTGTCGGTGGAGCTATGGGGAATCGAACCCCAGACCTACTCGATGCGAACGTGTCGCGCTACCGCCTGCAGGCGAGAGTGCGGACCCTACGCGTGGCTCTCACCTTTAACGTCGCCGGCTTCACGGTCGAACTCGGCGAGAAGGCGCTCCAGCACCGGTATGAGCGCGGATACGTCTTTGGTTGCCGCCGTCCACACGATCGAGCTGTCAACCTGCGCGTAGCCGTGAACGAGGAAGTTTCGCATCCCGATGATCTTGTGTACATGCGGTATTCGCTCAGCAAGAACGTGATCCCGATGTCTGAGACCGCGAAGCGCTTCACCGACGATCTCGATCTGACGTTCCGTCGCCGACTCGACCAGGAGGTCACCGATGTACTGGTCCAAAGACACGTCGGCCACGATGAGCCGGACGTTTCGTGCGGCGGTTAGTGCCTCAGATGTAGGCAGCCCGATTCTTCTCAGGCCGCATAGACATCTTCGGCATTGTCGAGTATCGACTTCGCCACGAACGGATTCTTCACCGCGTTGGCCATCACCAGGTCGACGTCGCGCCCCACGATCTGTTCGAGCGCCGCCTCAAGGTCGAAGTAGTCATGGAAGACGTTGTCACGATCCCCCCTGAACTCCACGAGAAAGTCGACGTCGCTGCTGGGATCGAAACTCTCGGTGAGTACCGAACCAAAGACTCGTAACCTGGCAACGCCGAAACGCGCACACACCGCACCGATCGCATCGACGTCGAGCGGGATCGCGGTGATCATGTTCACCAGTCTCTCAGATTTGGCCATGGCTCGACGACCAGCGCGTCAGAACGAGAGGCCCCGTACACCTACTCGGGTGAACGGGGCCTCTCGTGCGGTGGAGCTATGGGGAATCGAACCCCAGACCTACTCGATGCGAACGAGTCGCGCTACCAACTGCGCCATAGCCCCGGGAGGCCTTGCGACCAACCGCGAGCCACTTTATCAGCCCGGGGCCGCCGACTCCCAAACGGCTAGGCTGGTCGGGTGCCTCAGATGTCTGATCAGCAGTTGGCCGGTGTTCTCGACAATGTCGTGGGGGTGATCAACCCCGTGCTCGATGCCCTCGCCGAGCGCGATCCGCTCGGCTTGAAGGGCCACACCTTCCACGATGACGATCATTCCGACTCGCGTCTGCAGCAGGCTCAGCACGCGGCGTCGAAGCTGCTCGACGTCGCGGAGTGGCCCGGCACGAAGGGCTGGTCCGAGCGGTCGATGCACAAGCGCGCGAGCTGGTGGGTGACCCGGATCGGCACCCTGAACACCGGCGCCGTGGCGTTCCCGGGCGTCTTCGGGGTGTGGGCGAAGCGTCTACCGATCACGCCGTACCTCGGGTTCGCCAACCAGGCGATGGTGCTGGTCGCGATCGCCCGGGAGTACGAGGTCACCGATCGCAAGCGACAGGTGCAGTTGCTGGCGTCGGTGCTGTGCAAGCGCGACCTCACGAACCCCGATGTCACCGCCGAGTCCGGCAAATCCCTGCCGTCCGAACCCAAAGAGCGAGAGAAGTCGCTGTTCGCCGCGATCTGGGATGCGGCGAAGTTGCTTCGCGCCGTCGACGACGAGTTCGAGAAGCGTCCGCAGCCGATGGCGTTCTTCCGCATGCTGGCCTACATCCCCGTGATCGGGGCGCCGGCCACCTACCTCGGCGAGCGTTTCGCACTGTCCCGGGCCGCGAAAGCCGGTCAGGCGTGGCTCGACGCGCACGGCAAGCCGGCACTCACCAAGTAGGCCCTGAACGCGTCAGCAGTGGGTGCCGCCGGGCGACACCCACTGCTGAACGGATCCGCTGCCGAAGTGCTCTCGACGAGTCAGCCGACGCGGCGGTACTGCAGGTCCTCGCGGTCCATCCGTCGACGCTGGAACGGCGGGATGTGATCGAACACAGGATCTTCGTCGTCGATCTCGAGAACCGTTGCGCCACCGGGTCGCCGAAGTCGCGGAGGGGGCGGGGCGGCGGCGAACTCCGGAACCGCGGCGGCGCGTCGACGACGCTCCTCCTCGGCGCGCGCCGACCGCTTGGCACGGGCGAGTCGCTGTGCCCGGATCTGCTGCTCCGTCTTCACCGCGCGCCGCAGGTACGCGAGGTAGCCGACCAGTAGCAGGCCGAGGACGCCGGTGGCCACCCAGCCGGGCGTCCCGACGACGACGCCGGCCACGACCGACAACAGCACCAGCACGAACAGACCCACCGTGACCCGTTGGCGTTCGCGGTATTTGAGCTCGCGTTCCTTCTCCGACGAGTAGACACTGCGCCCCGTCCGCCGGCTGCTCGCCGTCCGCGCCGCCGGGCGGCTGTCTGCCACCTCGTCGACCTCGGTGTCGTCGGCGTCGTCTCCCTCGGACTCCGCGACGGGAGCCGACTCGGTGTGGCGGGAGCCGCGGGCGTAGTCGTCGTACTCGTCCTCGTCGAGTTCGTCTGTCGCGTCCTCGTATTCGGAGTCGTCCTCGTATTCGGAGTCGTCCTCGTATTCGGCGTCGTCGTATTCGGCGTCCTCGAGCTCGCCGTTCTCGACTTCTCCGTCGACGTCGGCGAAGTCGTCCTCGTACTCGTTGTCGAGCTCGTCGGTGTCATCGACCTCGGCGGCAGGGGTGCTGTCCGCGTCCGCGGTCGCCTCGTCGTCGGACTCCGCATCGAGGTCCCGGTCGGTGTCCGCGTCGGCGTCGGCGGAGATGTCACCGTTCACGGAGTCGTCGTCGGAAGCCGCGTCCACCGTCTCGGAGTCGGTGTCGCCATCCACGGATTCCACCGTCGGCTTCTCGACCTTCGCGCTGCCGGCACGTCGGGTCGAAGGCTTGGCCTTCTCGGCGTCGACATCGTTCTCGGCGTCGGCGTCGGCGTCGGCCTCGAGCGTCGCGGTGGCGCTGCGGCGCGAGAACTTCCAGGACGGATCGTGCGGGTGACGCGCCGACGACCGGCGGCGGTTCTTCGTCGCGGTCGTGGCACGCGATCCTCCGCGATGCAGCAGTCGCGTCTTCCGTGCCGCGTCGGTGGACTTCAGGATCTGCGGGCGTCCCTTGATGACCATCGGGACCAGCACGAAGAGCCAGACCGCGACGAGACAGACCCACAGTACGGAGTTGGGCATGCGACTCTCCCTTCATTCACTCTGGTCACACGAGGCCACTCCACAATCTAGGGCTGCGAGCAGTCACGCCCGGGTAGACGCGCCGTGGGACAACCGAATCGGCGTGGTTTCACACGCGCCTCTCAGCAACACCGGCAGCAGAAGCGGGTCAGGCCGTGCGGAAGCGCGCGTCGACCGCGACGCCGATCTCGATGTCGTCGGTCCGCAGTTCCAGTGACGGCGGGGGCGGGCCGGCCGCGACCGCCATCGGCATGGCCCGACGAGATGCCTGCGGCACCCGCGGCGCCATGTCCGGATCGGACAGGAGGACGGGAACCACCGGCCCTCGACCCACGGCGTCGGAGTAGGCCTGCGCCTTGACGATCGCGTCGTCGACCGCGGCACGACGCAGCTCCCGTTCGCGGTCCCGCCGGGTCTCCGCGCGGAGGTCCCAGTCGACGTCACCGATCTCGACGGCGTCGACCGACGCCCAGACGTCGATGAACTCCGACAGCCGCTCGAAGTCGACGAACTCCGCTTCGACGCGGATACGCGTGTTGTAGACCGGGTCTCGTAGATCACCGGTCTCCGAGTACGGGCGGTACGAGTACACCCGGACCGAATCGGCGGACCAGCCGGCCACCGCGCCGGCCGTCTCGTGATCGGTCAGCGCGCGCGTCAGGTCTGCGTGGACCTCGACCGCCCGCGTGTAGACGGCCGACTTGTCCGCACCCTCCACTCGCACGGCGAGGTGGATGATCCCGCGTTCGGGCCGGTAGCGCCCGCGGGCGGAGCCACGGACGACGATCTCGAGATGGTCGGTGTGCTCGGTCATGCGAAGAGCCTATGCGTCGGCGAGCCGGCGCGGACTATCGTACAAATCGGACATCGTTCAAGTGCCGTGAAGGGACGATCGTGGTGCGGATGAGAAGACTGATTGCGTTGTTCGCGACAGCGATGTCGGCGTGCGCGGTCGCCGGGTGCGGGTGGATCGCCGAGGTCGTCTCGACGCGCGTGGACGCGGCCGACTACTTCACCGCCCCCACCGTTCGATTACTCGACGCCGCCCGGCGGGACGACCGGGCGCAGATCGAATCCCTTCTCGCACAGGGCGCTGACCTCCACGAACACGGCGGTGATCCGGACACCGACCCGCGCCGCGTGGACATAGCGCCGCTGCAGTGGGCAGTGGAGTTCGAACCACCGGGCGCGGTGGCGGCATTGCTGCAGGCGGGCGCCGACCCGCATCTCCCCGGCGCCGGCCGATACAACGCAGTTGCCTACAGCGTGTTGCTCGACCGTTTCGCTGCCTTCCGCACCCTGATCGAGTTCGACGCGGGACTGGTCGAGGCATCCGACCGGATCGGCGGCAACGTGGTCCACACCGCGGTGCGCCATCGTCGCGACGATGCGTTGCGCCTGCTGATCGACCGCGGCGCCGACCTCGACTCCGTGCAGCCCCTGGCCGGCCGGACACCACTGTTCACCGCGGCCGACGTACTCAACATCGACCACTGCCTCGCCCTGCTACAGGCGGGAGCCGATGGTGCACATCGTGATCAGCGAGGTGCGACCTTCATGCCGTCGCTGTTCACCGCCGACGACTCGATTCGGACGAGTTCGTACCTCCGGACGCGCGCCGCGATCGAAACCGAAATGCGCGCACGGGATTTCCCGGTCGGAACCGGGCGGTGACGCCGCCGCGAACTCAGGGCGACCGCCGTATCGCCAGCGGAGGGTCAGTGGAACGACGCACGACCCGCCCGGACGAGCGCCTCGGCCGCACTGCCGACGACCTCCTCGGCCGTGAGCGCGAACAGCATGTGGTCACGCCAGCGTTTGTTGACGTCCATGTACCGTTGCAGCAGTCCTTCTTGCCGGAATCCGATGTTGGTCAACACCTTCTGCGATGCCTCGTTGGCGGGCTGGACCGTCGCGTCGAGCCGGTGCAGGCCGACGGCCCCGAAGCAGTGGTCGACCCCGAGTGCCACCGCGGCGGTCGCGATGCCGTTGCCGGCGACGGCCGAGTCGACCCAGTAGCCGATCCACGCGGTCCGCACCGCGCCGCGCTGGATGTTGCCGACCGTCAGCTGCCCGACGTAGCGGCCGTCGAGTTCGATCACGAACGGGAGCAGCGCACCTCGTTTGGCCTCGGACTTCAGCACCGCGAACAGCGGCGGCCACGACCCCGGCTGATGGCGTTCGGCCCAGCTCCCCACGCCGGTCGGCTCCCACGGCAGCAGGGCGTTCTGATTGCGGATTCGCAACTCACTCCACATCTTGGCGTCCCGCATCTTGACCGGCCGCAAGGTGACCGTGCCGGTCCGGGTGCGCAGCGGCCCGAGGGTGGCCGGCCATCCCGGACTTCCCTGACTGCCGCTCAACCACCTGAACACGAGAAGAAGTTTATGCGCTGTCACAGTGCCGACGGCGTGAGACCTGGATCTCGCGTCGGACGGACACGACGTCCGACGTCACCCGCGCTGCGCGAGGAACGCCACTTCGACCTCGTCGCCCGTGCCCATCTCCTCGACATCGGGGTCGACCATGATCAGGCAGTTCGCCTCGGCGAGTTCGGCGAGCAGGTGCGACGACCCGGTCGGTGAGGCGCCGAGCACCTGCACCAGGTAGTCCCCCGACCGTTCGTCCCGCATCAGCTGCCCACGCAGGTAACCCTTGCGGCCGCGCACCGACGCGATCGGTCCGATGGTGCGCGCCTTGATGATCCGCCGCATCGGTTGCCGTTTGCCCAGCGCGATCCGGATGAGCGGCCGGACCATCACCTCGAAGGTCACCAGAGCGCTCACCGGGTTGGCGGGGAGCAGGAACGTCGGCACCTCGTCGCGTCCGAGGCGCCCGAAGCCCTGGACCGACCCGGGGTGCATCGCCACCCGCACGATCTCCAGGTCGCCGAGGTCGGCGAGCGCGTCGGCGACAGCGGTCGACGCACTTCCCCCCACCGCACCGCAGATGACCACGATCTCGGAGCGGATGAGCTGCGCCTCGACGACCTCCCGCATCCGCGACGCCTCGCGCTCGGCGATGCCGACGCGGTTCACGTCGGCGCCGGCGTCGCGGGCGGCAGCGGCCAGCGCGTAGCTGTTGACGTCGTAGATCTGACCGGGACCGGGTGTGCGGTCGATGTCGACGAGCTCACTGCCCACCGAGATGACCGACAGGCGCGGGCGCGGGTGCACCATCACGCGTGCCTGACCGACCGCGGCGAGCAGCCCCACCTGGGCCGGGCCGATGATCGAGCCCGCGCGGACGGCGACATCGCCCGGCTGCACGTCGTCGCCGACCCGCCGGACGTAGTTGCCGCTCTCGACGCCGTGTCCGATCTTGACCTTCTGGTCGCCACCGTCGGTCCAGCGCAACGGGACCACGGCGTCGGCGAGCGTCGGCATCGGGGCCCCGGTCTCGACGCGCACCGCCTGACGCGGTTGCAGCCGCGTCGGTGTCCGCGAGCCCGGCCCGACCTCGCCGACCACCGGCAGGGACACGATCATCGGTTCGCCCGGTTCGAGGTCGACGAGCTCGGCGCCGTTGGCGTCGAAGTCCTCCATGTCTTCGGGCGCGAGCACCCCGGCCAGACCGACGTCGACCGCACGCACCGCGTAGCCGTCGATGGCCGCCTGGTCGAAGCCGGGCATCGGGTGCTCGGTGACGACCTCCTCGGCGCACATCAGGCCCTGCGCCTCGGAGATCGCGACGCGCACTGGACGCGGCGCCACTGCCGCCGCGGTCACCAGCGTCAGATGATCTTCGACAGACCGCATCTCACCGCTCTTCCCGTCTCAACCGGTCAGTGCACCGGGACCTGCGGCCGACAGCTCTCGGCACGTCGTGCACTCGATACAACACAGGAGAACGTTATCGAGCGCGCCCGCGGCAGCGTGCGAGGCGCGCGGATGCGACCGGTGATCGCCCGTGCGGAAATCAGCCGTCGGCGAGACGCTTCTCGAGCCATTCGCGCAGATCGGGACCGTAGTCGTCGCGGTCGAGCGCGAAGTCGACGGCCGCCTTGAGATACCCGCCGGGGTTGCCGAGATCGTGTCGGGTGCCGTGGTGGACGACGACGTGGACCGGCTCGCCCTCCTCGATGAGGAGCGCGATGGCGTCGGTGAGCTGCAGTTCGCCACCGGCGCCGGGTTCGATACGGCGCAGCGCGTCGAAGATCTTGCGGTCGAGGATGTAGCGACCCGCGGCGGCCAGATTCGACGGCGCATCCTGCGGTTCGGGCTTCTCGACCATGCCCTTGAGGCGCATGACATTGGGGTTGTTGGCATCGGGAAGCGGCTCGACGTCGAAGACGCCGTAGGCGCTGATGCGCTCCTCGGGGACCTCGATGGCACACAGCACCGAGCCGCCCCGGCGCTGACGGGTGCGCGCCATGACCTCCAGGACACCTCCGGGCAGCACCAGATCGTCGGGCAGCAGAACTGCGACGGCGTCCTCGTCGTCGTCGAGGTAGCTCTCGACGCAACCGACCGCGTGCCCCAGGCCGAGCGGCTTCTCCTGCACGACCGACGCGACCTCGAGCAGGTTGGGCGCCTTGCGCACCTTGGCCAGCATCGACTCCTTGCCACGCGTGGCGAGGGTGTTCTCGAGTACGAGGTCCTCCACGAAGTGGGCGACCACGCCGTCCTTGCCCGGCGAGGTCACGATGAGCAGACGCTCGGCGCCGGCCGCCTTGGCCTCTTCGGCGACCAGCTCGATGCCGGGGGTGTCGACCACCGGCAGCAACTCCTTGGGCACCGTCTTGGTCGCCGGCAGGAACCTCGTTCCCAACCCGGCTGCCGGGACGACCGCGGTACGCGGGATCGGCGGAGTGTTGGGTACACCTTCGTACTCACTGAAACCAGCTTTATCCGTCGCACTCATGAATCCACCCTAGGACAGGTGCCGGTTCTCGGCCGGACAGACGGCGGTGACCGGGACCTCACCACGCTCGTTCCGACGGTCGGATACAGTGCGGGCGTCCCGGCTGTCCCGGCCGGGGTGCACATGCCACCGGTCTCGAGACGACGCGAAGGACGGTCGGGTCTTGACAACGCTGAAACAGCAACTGCGACAAGAGATCGAGGATCGACGATCGCGTCGGTCCGCCGACGAGCGGGACCGGTCTGCCGCGGCCCTCGCCGAATGGATGTACTCATGCCCGTTCCGGCTCGAATACGACGTCACGGTCGCCGCGCATGTCCCCGTCGGCACCGAACCCGGCTCGAATTCGATGCTCGACGCGCTTGTCGACCGAGGCGTGTCGGTTCTGGTCCCGGTGGTCCCCGACGGCGATCCCGCACCGATGGACTGGGCGCCGTACACGGGGCCGGACTCGCTGGCTCCCGGACGCTGGGGACTTCTCGAACCGACCACCGACCGCGTCGGGGTGACCGCGATCCGCGCGGCGTCGGTGATCCTGGTCCCGGCGCTCGCTATCGACAAGAGCGGTGTGCGGCTCGGACGCGGCGCCGGATACTACGACCGGACCTTGCACGGTTTGTCGGCCGACCTCGTCGGCGTGGTCTATGACGACGAGGTCGTCGACTCACTGCCGTCCGGCGACCACGATGTCCCGGTCGGTTGGACTCTCACTCCCGGAGACGGGTTCCGCCGACTCGGCTGACCCGGGGTACAGCGGAACCCGGGCGGTGTCGGGTGACACCGGCCCGGGGTCGGCATACGACGTTGTCGTCGTGGGACGCGGGTCAGGCGGGAGTCGCGGCCTTGGTCTCGCTCTTGGTCGACGACGACGAGCTCGCGGAGTCCGACTTGGAGCTGCTCGACGAGCTGTCCGACGACGAGGAACTCGACGACGACGAGCTGTCCGAGGAGGACGTCGAGGTGTCCGAGGACGAGCCGGGACGCGAGTCCGTGCGGTAGAAACCGCTGCCCTTGAATACGATGCCGACCGAGTTGAACAGCTTGCGCAGGCGGCCTGCGCACTGCGGGCACTCGGTCAGCGAGTCGTCGGAGAAGGACTGGACGATGTCGAACTTGTTGTCGCACTCCGTGCAGGCATACGAGTAGGTGGGCACCGCGAAACCTCCGAATGTCAGTAAACGATGACCAGTGTAACCGACTTTGGCACTCCCTCATTCCGAGTGCTAAGCGTGGCTCCCGGCCGGCGGATTTCGCACCTTGGCGCGCACCGCCGCGTGCCGTCGTGCAAAGTGTTCCCCTAGCCGAAGCCAACGGTTCACCGCATGCCGACCGATAGCGACGCCCTGAGCGGCCGCCCGCACGACGCTGGAGTCCCATGACCGACTTCCTGAACGACCTCAACAGCATCATCTGGAGCAATCCGTTGGTGTACCTATGCCTCGGAGTGGGGGTGTACTTCTCCATCCGCTCGCGGTTCCTGCAGATCCGGCACATACCGGAGATGATCCGGGTGATGCGCCACGGTCAGAGTTCGCCCGATGGCGTCTCGTCCTTCCAGGCGTTGATGATCTCGCTGGCCGGCCGGGTCGGCACCGGCAACATCGCCGGTGTGGCCACGGCGATCGCCTTCGGCGGTCCCGGCGCCCTGTTCTGGATGTGGGCGATGGCCTTCCTCGGGGCGTCGACGTCGTTCGTCGAGTGCACGCTAGGCCAGATCTACAAGACCCGCGATCCGCTGACCAACGAGTACCGCGGCGGCCCGGCGTACTACTTCAGCAAGGCGCTGGCCCACACCAAGGCGGCGCCGTTCTTCAAGGTCTACGGGCTGATCTTCGCCGCCGTGACCGTCCTCGCCTGCGGCCTGCTGCTCCCGAGCGTGCAGTCCAACTCCATGGCCCTGGCGATGAACCAGGCGTGGGGTATCACGGACTGGGCCGTCGCGATCGGCGTCGTCATCGTGCTCGCCTTCGTCATCATCGGCGGGGTCAAGCGCATCGCTACCTTCGCCACCGTTGTCGTGCCGTTCATGGCGGTCCTCTACATCCTCTTCGCGCTGGTGGTGGTATTCCTCAACGCGTCCGAGATTCCCGAAGTCCTCCGGATGATCTTCGCCAGCGCCTTCGGGATCGACTCCGTCTTCGGTTCGGTGGTCGGCGCTGCGGTCATGTGGGGCGTCAAGCGCGGCATCTACTCGAATGAAGCCGGCCAGGGCACCGGACCGCACGCAGCCGCGGCCGCCGAGGTCTCGCATCCGGCGAAGCAGGGCTTCGTGCAGGCGTTCGCCGTCTACATCGACACCCTCTTCGTGTGCTCGGCCACCGGCTTCCTCATCATCTCGACCGGTGCGTACCGGGTGTTCGAGGGCGAGAGTGCCGACGGCGCGGTGATCGCCGACGGCGGACTGCTGCCGACGGCCACCGACGTCGGACCCACCTTCGTCCAGATCGGCTTCGACAGCATGTGGAGCGGCGCCGGTTCGACCTTCGTCGCGGTGTCACTGATGTTCTTCTGCCTGACCACGATCATCGCCTACTACTACATGGCCGAGACCAACCTGCGGTTCCTGATGGGGAAGGCGGCGACCATCTACATCGGTCCGCTGCGCAGCACGCTGGGCTCGAACCTCACGATGCTCCTGCAGGCACTGATCCTCGTATCGGTGGCCATCGGATGCGTCTCGACCGCCAGCGAGGCGTGGACCCTCGGCGACATCGGAGTCGGGCTGATGGCGTGGCTGAACATCGTCGGCATCATCGTCCTGCAGCAACCCGCGTTCAAGGCGCTGCGCGACTACGAGAAGCAGAAGAAAGAGGGCAAGGACCCGATCTTCGACCCGATCGCTCTCGGCATCGTCGGAGCGACGTTCTGGGAGTCCTACGGCCGGGCCGACGACCGCCCCGAAGAAGTCACCCTGTCCAAGAAGTGAGCCGACCGCCCGCGGTTCCCGTCACCGGGAAC
>NZ_JBHUXZ010000044.1:0-40680 GCF_042668985.1 Gordonia sp. NPDC057258 | reverse complement strand
AACCACCCCCACAACGTCAACACCGCCATGAGCAGCATCTGGGGACCCCACGCCCAGAACTACTGGATGAACAACCACATCGACACCGGATACCCCCAGGTCAACGTCGGCTTCGACCAGTGGTGACACACCGCGGACAAACGCAGAATGCGTCGTGGGTACCGGTTTCCGGTACCTACGACGCAATCTGCGTGGGTCGGACCTCAGGGGCCGGCGGTGGCCCCCGTCAGTGGTGGCGACGTCGCCAGCAGGTCGTTCTCCTCGTCGGTGAAAGTCCGTGCACGCGAGAGGAAACGAACCCCTTCCGGTGCCTCGAGACTGAATCCGGCACCGCGGCCTTTCACGACGTCGAGGATCAACTGGGTGTGTTTCCACAGCTCGAACTGGTCACCGTTGATCCAGACCCGAACGGCCGGAATGGGTTCGGGTAATTCGATCTCGCCGACCAGCACGTCTCGCTGGCCCACGCGATACTCCCCGACCGGATAACACATCGGGGCCGAGCCGTCACAGCACCCACCGGACTGGTGGATCATGAGGCCGCCGTGCAGCTCCGACAACTTGGTCAGGAGCTGCACGGCGGAGTCTGTGGCGACCACGCGATCAGGAACACTCTGCTCGGCGGTCATCGTCAATCACCTTTCATCTGCTCCCTGAGGTGCGAGGAGCGCGACCCCTCCGCTCCCTGAGGTGCGAGGAGCGTTAGCGACGAGCCTCGAAGGGCTCGACGGGTCAGAAGAAACCCTTGGCGCTCTGAGCGTAACCGACCAGGAGGTTCTTGGTCTGCTGGTAGTGCTCGAGCATCATGAGGTGGTTCTCGCGACCGATACCGGACTGCTTGTAACCGCCGAAGGCAGCGTGTGCCGGGTAGTCGTGGTAGGTGTTCGTCCACACCCGGCCGGCCTGGATCTCGCGGCCGGCCCGATAGGCAGTCGCGCCGTCGCGGCTCCACACTCCGGCGCCGAGGCCGTAGAGGGTGTCGTTGGCGATGTGCATGGCGTCGGCGAAGTCCTTGAAGGTGGTGACCGCCAGAACCGGGCCGAAGATCTCTTCCTGGAAGATGCGCATCTTGTTGTTGCCCTGGAACACAGTCGGTTTGATGTAGAAGCCCTCCGACAGGTCACCGCCGAGATCCGCCGCCTCGCCGCCGATCAGCACCTCGGCGCCCTCGTCCTTGCCGATGGCGAGGTAGGAGGAGATCTTCTCGAACTGATCGTTGGAGGCCTGCGCGCCCATCATCGTGTCGGTGTCGAGGGGGTTGCCCTGCTTGATCTTTCCGACGCGGTCGACGGCCTTGGCGATGAACTCGTCGTAGATGTCCTGCTGGATGAGTGCGCGGCTGGGGCAGGTGCACACCTCGCCCTGGTTGAGCGCGAACATCGAGAAGCCTTCCAGCGCACGGTCGAGGAACCCGTCGTCGGCGGACATCACGTCGTTGAAGAAGATGTTCGGGCTCTTGCCGCCCAGCTCGAGGGTGACCGGGATCAGGTTCTCCGAGGCGTACTGCATGATGAGCCGGCCGGTGGTGGTCTCACCGGTGAACGCGATCTTGCGGATACGGTTGCTCGACGCGAGCGGCTTGCCCGCCTCGACGCCGAACCCGTTGACCACGTTGAGGACTCCGGCGGGAAGCAGGTCGCTGATGAGGCTGACCAGGTACAGGATCGACGCGGGTGTCTGCTCGGCGGGCTTGAGCACGACCGCGTTGCCGGCGGCGAGCGCGGGCGCCAGCTTCCACACCGCCATCAGGATCGGGAAGTTCCAGGGGATGATCTGGCCGACGACGCCGAGCGGCTCGTGGAAGTGGTAGGCGACGGTGTCCTCGTCGACCTCGGAGATCGAACCCTCCTGGGCGCGGAGGGCGCCGGCGAAGTAGCGGAAGTGGTCGATGGCCAGCGGGATGTCGGCGGCCATGGTCTCGCGGACGGCCTTGCCGTTGTCCCAGGTCTCGGCGACGGCCAGCTTCTCGAGGTTCTCCTCCATGCGATCGGCGATGCGCAGCAGGGCCAGCGAGCGCTCGGCGACGGGGGTCTTGCCCCATCCGGGTGCGGCCTTGTGTGCGGCGTCGAGCGCGAGGTCGATGTCCTCGGCGGTCGAACGTGCGACCTCGCAGAAGATCTTGCCGTCGACGGGCGACGGGTTCTCGAAGTACTGACCCTTCACCGGCGGGGTCCACTGTCCGCCGATCCAGTTGTCGTAGCGCGACTCGTAGCTCATCACCGAGCCATCGGCACCCGGCTTTGCGAAGACGGTCATGGTTGCTCCTTGCGTGTGGGCCTCAAGCTGAGGACGCTCTGCGGATGTCACACGGGACACCGGAGGCGTCCGTTGTGATCTGCTCCACACTCTAGGAGCGGGGTGGTTGCACGAGCGTTGCAACGTTGGCCACCTGCTGTTGACGCAGCTCAGCCGGTTACGCCCCGTACCTCTTGTCCAGGAGTCGGATGCGTCCGCCGACGACGGCCCGGTCGGGATCGCCGACCGGCAGGCGGTGTTCGAGGCGGCGCCAGGCGGCGAGGTCGTCGCGTCCGTGGGTCGACGACGTCCACCGGCGGAGGGCCGCGACGTCGCCGGACGCGAAGAGACGCGACCGCAGGTCCTCGCGGAGTTCCTCGAAGATCTCGACGATCCCCGGTGCGGTCGATTCGGCGAGCAACCCGCCGCGGCCGAGGTCATCGACGACCGACGCGAGGTCCGAACCCGACGAGATGCGCGACCGGAGATCGTCGACGTCGGAGGTGATGTCGAGTGTGAGCCGGTACGGCCGGCTCGCGACGACGTCGGCACCGAGGTCGCGGCGGAGTCGGGAGATCTCGGCCCGCACGGTGACCGGGTCGAGCCCGTCCTCGGCCAGCTTCAACGCGAGCTGTTCGGTGTTCAGACCTTCCGGAAACGCTTGCAGCAGAACGAGGATCTCGGCGTGCCTGCGCGACAGGGTGCGGGCGCCGGGCCCGTCGGCGGCGCGATGCCAGCGTCCCGGACCGTCACCGAGCACGGCGAGGTGGGCCGCGGCCCGCGGGCCCGGTGCCGGGTCGAAGGTGGCCGGGTCGGCGAGATCGACGGCGCCCGCCCGCAATTCGCGCTCGACAGCGGCGACGACCGACCGGACCGCCGCCAGCGCGAACGGCGCCGCGACCTCGCGCCCGCCGGTCACGTCGATGACACCGATCACGTGCCCGGTCAGCGGGTCGTGCACGGGCGCCGCCGCACAACTCCACTCCTGGACGGGTCCGGCGAAGTGTTCGGGGCCGACGACCTGCACACTCCGATCCACGGCCAGTGCCAGTCCGGGGGCGTTGGTGCCGACGACCTCCTCGCTCCACACCGAGCCCTCGACGAAGTCGATGTGGCCCGCGCGATCACGGGCGGCCGAGTCGCCCTCGATCCACAGCAGGCGCCCGGACTGGTCGGTCAGGGCGACGACGACCCCCGTGTCGGCGATGGCGTCGACCATCAGGGACTGCACCAACGGCCGGACGGCGGTGATGGGATGCGCGGCGCGGTAGGCGGCGAACTCCGCAGGCGACATCGTGGAGGCACGATCGCCGTTCGGGGTCGCGTCGCTGGGGTCCACTCCGCCGGTCAGGGACCTCGCCCACGAGTCGCGGACGATCGACCGAACCGCATCGGCCGGCGGATTGCCGCCGGAGAGGAAGTCCTCGTACGCCCGGCGGATGCGCGTGGCCACCGAAGCCGCGTCCGTCATGCACCCTCCGTACGATCAGCCGAGTCGATTGCCCGATATGTCGACGATTCTGCCTGCCGCGATGTGATCTCGGCAACAACCACCGAGGTCGTCGTCGTTGCGCCCCGCTCGACCGCACCCGGTCTAACCGAACCGCGCGGAGAACGTCCGCGGGGTCATACCGGTGACGGTCTTGAAGTCACGCACGAAGTGCGCCTCGTCGGCGTAGGACAGCTCCGCCGCCAGCGAGGCGAGCGTCCCCGACCGGTCGCGCAGCCGCTCGGCCGCCTCGTGGAGCCGTCGACGTTGGATGAGCCACTTCGGGGTGAGACCGAGACGACGCCGGGTCAGCCGCTGCAGGCTGCGTTCGGTGAGGTGGAATCGCTCGCAGATCTGCGCGACCGCGACGACCGACGAATCGGTTTCCACGTACTCCACGATCGCGTTGATCAGCCGGCCGTCGTCGTCGAGCGGGAGATACGACCGAAGCCAGTCCTCGACGCGGTCGGTCGCGGTCCGCTGGGTCGCCTCGACTCCGGGTTCGACGGCCATCACCGACCGCACCGACCGCTCGAGGTCGGTGCCCCGGTCGCCGAAGACCTCGGACAGTTCGGCATGCCGATCGGTCCATTTCCCGACGTCGCCGGTCAGCACTCCCCCGGCTGCCGGCGTGAGCATCACCCCGACTGCCCAGCCGTCGCCGGTCAGCACCGTCTCCGACAACCCGGTCACCACGCCGTAGAAGCGGGCGTAGGTGTTGCTGACGACGATGAGGCAGACGGGATACTGCAGGACGCGCTGCGGCGCCTCCGCCCCGGGCGGGACCCACCACACCGGGACCCAGAAGCGGCGCACCAGTTCGTCCAGATCGGGGCTCGGCGCCCACCGTCCGATGCGAAAGCTCGCGTCCGACGGGTCGATGAGGTGCGCGCGCTCGACGTCGTCGAGCCGCGCCGGATTGTCGGGTTTCATCAATCACCGTCCCGTGGTCTCGCGGTTGACTCTCATCATGACCGCAATCAACGACACCTCACCATTGCTCGACCACTACGTCCGCCTCGCCGACGGCTTCGCCACCGTCCTCGATGACGCGCCCGCCGGCACCTGGACCGCGGACTCGCCGTGCGAGGGATGGACCGGACGCGACGTCGTCGGCCACGTCATCGACACCCAGCGCGAGTTCTTCTCCCACCACGACATCGATGCCGGACCGGCACCCTCGCTCGACGACCCGGCCGCCGCCTGGCACACCCACCGCGACACCGTCGCCGGACTGCTCGCCGACCCGACCGTCGGCGAACGCACCTTCGACGGACACTTCGGACCGACGACGATCGGCGAGACCCTCATCCGCTTCTACGGTTTCGACATGGTCGCCCACCGCTGGGACATCGCCCGCGCAGCCGGTACCGACCATCGGTTCTCCGACGACGACCTGTCCGAGATGGAAGCCGCTATCGACGGTTTCGGCGACGCGATCTACTCCGAAGGCGTGTGTCGCAAGGTCGAGATCCCGGCCGGCGCCGATCGTCAGACGACGCTGCTCGCCCGTTTGGGTCGCGTCGCGTCCTGAGGTCCCTGCGGGGACCAGACGGCCCCTTCTGCCCCTGAGGTGCGAGCCTCCCCTTGCTCCCTGCGGTGCGAGTCTCCTCTTGCTCCCTGAGGTGCGAGGAGCGATAGCGACGAGCCTCGAAGGGCCTGGTGAGCGTGCCTCACCAGGACCCTTCGTGACGCGGCCTCCGCAAGCTCCGGCCGCTCCTCAGGGAGCGGGGGCGGGCCCGCACGCACCGAGGGAGCGGTGCGCAGAACTCACGGAATCCAGCCGTTGTGCCGCGGGTAGCGCGCGCGGAGGTGGCCGTAGACGTAGGTGCTCGCGAGCAGCGCGATGCCGGCACCGATCGACGGCCAGAGGAACGCGTTGTCGAGCGAATCGCGGACCGCCGCGACGGCCCATCCGATCACGAACAGCACGAGCGCGATGGTCGCCAGAATGCGGATCACGAGGACGACCGTGGCGAGCACCGCCCACACCGCCTCACGCGCCCGCCCCGGACTTCCCGCCACGTCGGTCATCGTAATGTCGGGCCGGGCCGCGGGCAGGCCTCGCGCGTCTCGCATTTGTCCCCACCGGTCGGTGCCGCATGGACAATGGTGGGATGAAGACCATCCTCAACGTCATCTGGCTCGTCCTGTGCGGACTGTGGATGGCGATCGGCTACGTCGTCGCCGGCATCATCTGCTGCATCCTGATCATCACGATCCCGTTCGGCATCGCCTCGTTCCGGATGGCGAGCTACGCGCTCTGGCCCTTCGGACGAACTGTCATCCGCAAGCCGACCGCGGGCGTCGCGTCGACCATCGGCAACGTCATCTGGATCATCGTGGCCGGGTTGTGGCTCGCGATCGGGCACATCACCACCGGCATCGCGATGTGCCTCACGATCATCGGCATCCCCCTCGGCATCGCGAGTTTCAAGATGGTGCCGGTGTCGCTTCTGCCCCTCGGCGCCGAGATCGTCCCGACCGATCAGCGGATGCCCGGCGGTACGCCGGTGCGGATGTGATCCACCGAACGTCGCGCTGACCTCCCCCGACCCATCCGCCACCCAACCCATCCGGGACGCCGATGGATCCGAACAGGTGGCATGACACTCGGGTCCCAGACTGACGTCGCGAGCGCGTGGCTCGGCACGGACGCGACGCTGCCGCCGGTGGCGACGGCCTGTCTCTCGTTGTACGCGACCGGCGCCCGACTCCACCAGGAGTCGTTCAGCCGACATCCCGGATACCCCGGACACCATCCGCGCACGTCATACTTCTTGCCGCAGCCTCGTTGCCTCCGGGCCCACGCGGAAACGTGACGCCCGCCCGCCGAGAGCGGCGTTCGGAGGGACAGCAACAGATCGTTCGACGACGGCAGGAGGCACGTGATGGCTGATCATCTCGATCCCGACGCTGCCGAATTGCTGGAGATGGCACCCCTGGTCGCGCTCGACGCACTGTCCGCCGACGAATTGCGCGACGTCCAGGCTCGGGTCGCGGCCGCGCCGCAGGATCTTCAGACCTTGTTCGACAAGCAGGTCCGCGCGACCCGCGAGGCGCTGGCCGCGATGAGCAAGACGACGGCCACGCCGCCTCCGCCGACCCTCCGTGACCGCATCCTCTCCGCTGCGCGCGCCGACACCGGTCTCGACGCGCCGGACGTCGCCGCCCCGGGCGCCGAGGCGCCGACCGGGCCGGGATCGCCGCCTCCGCAGCAGCAATCCGCGCCTGCCGCATCCGATCCGAGCGTTCCCGCCCCCGTGACGCAGACGGACGAATCGGACGACCGACGGCGCTTGCCTCGCCGCTGGACGTATCTCGCCGCCGCGGCGGTGGCGGCCGTCGCCATCGGCGCCGCCGGGTGGGTCATGGGAGAGTCGAGCTCGCCGGAACCGGAGGTCCGCCCACTGGCCTCACCGGCCGAACAGGTCTTCTCCGCGGAGGACCTGCGGTCGACGGGCGGCCCGGTAGCTACCGGCAATGTCACCGTCTATCTCGCCAAGTCGGCGGATACCGGTGTACTGGTGATGGATTCGGTCCCGCCACCACAGCCGGGGACCGTCTACCAGATGTGGCTCATCGGGCCGGGCGGCGCTCGCTCGGCCGGCACGATGACCGACCAGGACGTCGAACCGGTCACCACCGCCGTGCTCTCCGGGATCAACGACGCCTCGACGCTCGCGTTCACCGTCGAACCGCCCGGCGGTTCGGACCGTCCCACCACCACCCCTGTCGCCCAGCTGTCGTTGCTCTGAGCATCTCGCCGAAAACCACCCTGTGGAACCGGACACGCGACGCATCGTCGGCTGTCCGTTTCCTACGGGTGGTTTTCGGACTTACTTCAACAGCGCGCGAATCGCCTCGATGCTGTCGGCCTGCGCGGGAGTCTTGTCCGGGCGGTAACGCACCACGCGCGCGAAGCGCAGCGCGACCCCGCCTGGATACCTCGAACTCCGTTGCGCGCCATCGAGTTCGATCTCGACGACGATCTCCGGACGCAGGTACACCGTGTACGAGTCCCGGTGCGTCTCGTGCTTCAGGAACTCCTCGGTCTGCCAGCGCAACAGCTCGTCCGTCAGGCCCTTGAACGTCTTGCCGACCATCACGAGCTCACCCGTCTCGGGATCGCGGGCGCCGAGATGCAGATTCGACAGCCACCCCGACCGCCGGCCCGAGCCCCATTCGGCACCGAGCACCACCAGATCGAACGTGTGCGTCGGTTTGACCTTCTGCCAGGCCTTTCCGCGGCGACCCGCCACATACAGGCCGTCGAGCGACTTCACCATCACACCCTCGTGACCGTCGGCCATCGCGGCGTCGAAGTGGCTGCGGGCCTCCTCGACGTTCGGCCGGGTGACCGCGGGGATGCGCAACTGCGGCGCGATCGAGTCGATCGCAGCGAGCCGCTCGGACAGCGGCCGGTCGATGAGGTCGACGCCGTCGAGATGGAGGCAGTCGAAAAAGAACGGCTTGAGCAGGCGTTCGGGTTCGCCGGCCGCGGTGGGTCCAGAGCCGAACCGGCTCATGGTGTCCTGGAACGACCGCGGGCGCCCGTCGTCGGAGAGCATCAACGTCTCGCCGTCGAGGATGACCGAGTCGCAGGGCAGGGAGGCGATCACCGAGACGAGGTCGGGTACGTTCGCCGTCACGTCGCGCAGCGTGCGGGTGAACACCGAGATCTCGGTTCCGTTGCGGTGCACCTGGATTCGGGCCCCGTCGAGTTTGTAGTCGACGACGAGGTCGGGCCCGAGGAGCGCAAGCGCGGAGTCGAGGTCGTCGGCGGGTGTCGCGAGCATCGGTTCGACGGCGCGTCCGACCTCCAGGCCGACCCCCGCCAGCGACTCCGCGCCGAACCGGGCCAACGCGGCAGTGACCGGCAGCGAACCGGTCAGCATGTTCGCGCGACGCACCAGAGCCAGATCCTGGCCGGTGACCTTCGCGATGGCGTCGGTCATGACACCGGCCAGCGCCCCCTGCCGCAATTCACCGGTGAGCAGTGCCACGAGGAACTTCTGCTCGGACTCGGTTGACGCGCCGAACAACGACGCGATGATCTCACCTCGGCGCTTCGTCGAACCCGGGCCCGACGCGGACGCGAGCTCGCCGAGCGCGGCGTCGACGGCAGCGACCTCGAGGGTCGGCGAATCGGCCGGTGGTGCCATCAGTTTGGACAGGGACCGCCACCCGACGCCGAGCCGGCCCTGCGGGATCTCACCCGACAGCCAGGCGACGACGACCGGCAGTTCCTCGTCGGTCGCCTGGGAGAGCGCGTCGGCGAGCACCGTCGTCTTCCGGATCCGCGACCGGTCTCGCGCCACATCTGCGGAGGTCTCGACGACGTCGATCAGCCTCATGTCGTCTCGCCTGGTGTCGGACGCGCATTCACCTGTCCGACGGTACGCCGAGCCCCCGACAACCCGTCCTGCTCAGACCTCCGTGAGGTCGACGGACTTGGTCTCGCGGACGCTGAGCAGGGCGATCATCGTGGCGCAGGCGGCGACCGCAAGGTACACGCCCACCCAGCCGACGCCGTAGTCGGCGACGATCCACGTGGCGATGAACGGCGCCACGGCGGCGCCGAGGATCGACGCCACGTTGTAGGCCACGCCCGAACCCGTGTAGCGCACGTTGGTCGGGAACAGCTCGGGCAGGATCGCGCTCATCGGCCCGAAGGTGAGACCCATCAGCGTCATTCCGAGGATCAGGAAGAACAGCATCATGCCGTCGGTCATCGACGCCGGGTCGAGCAGCCACTGGAAGCACAGACCGAAGACGATGATCGCCGCGGTGATCACGATGAGGAAGGCGCGGCGGCCGTACCGGTCGGCGAGGCGACCCGAGATCGGCACGCACGCGGCGAAGAACAGGACCGCGACGAGCTGCAGCTGCAGGAAGTCGACGTAGCTGATGGAGAGCTTCACACCCGATTCGTCGGTCACCTTGCCGGTGCCGTAGGAGATCACCCAGGTGGTCACGATGTAGAACAGCGTGTACGTCGCGACCATGATGAACGTGCCCGCGATGAGCGGACGCCAGCTGGTCTTGACGACCTCTGCCAGCGGCGCCTTGACCTTCTTGCCGTCCGCGACGGCCTTCGCGAACACCGGTGTCTCGGTGAGCTTCAGACGCACGTACAGCCCGACGGCCACCATGATCGCACTGGCCAGGAACGGGATTCGCCAGCCCCAGGTCATGAAGGCGTGGTCGGGGTCGGCGGTCGCGGCATCGAAATCGAGGGCGAGCATCAGCAGCAGGAAGGTGCCGTTGGCGAAGAAGAACCCGATCGGCGCACCCAGTTGCGGCCACATGGCCGCCCACGCCCGTTTGCCCTTCTCCGCGGTCTCGGTCGCGAGAAGCGCTGCGCCCGACCACTCCCCACCGAGCCCGAGGCCCTGACAGAACCGCATCAGCGCCAGCAGCGCGGGCGCGAGGTAACCGACGGAGTCGTAGGTGGGCAGCAGGCCGATGACGAAGGTCGCGATGCCCATGGTGAGCAGCGAACCGACGAGCGTCGCCTTGCGTCCGATGCGATCGCCGAAGTGCCCGAACAGGATCGAGCCGATGGGCCGCGCGACGAACGCGAGACCGAAGGTCGCGAACGACGACAGCAGCGCCGCGGTGTCGTCCCCCTTGGGGAAGAACAGCACCGGGAACACGAGGACCGCAGCCGTGGCATAGATGTAGAAGTCGAAGAACTCGATGCTCGTCCCGATCATCGACGCGACCACGATGCGGCTGCGGGGCACCGGCGCCTGATCGGGGTGGTCGATGTTGCGGACCGCGGAATCGCTCATTCGCGCGACGTTACGCCTGCGGCTCGAGCGGCCGATTCCGACCCCTGAGAAAAAGCTGAGCGGACCGCGACACCCAGCGGACGCGGCTCATCGCAGTCCAACCGCGACTGCTCACTTGTCCCGGTGTGGACCCGTCAGTTGGACGAGGACGTCGACTGCCGTTGCCAGATCGGCATCCTCGAGGTCCGAGAGCATCGTCTGTACGGCCCCTCGGACGATGTCGGGTCGCGGCTGGTACCGGATGTCGATTGCGGTCGCGATGTTCCACGTGAGCAGGAAGGCATCGCGGACCGCGTGGTCGTAGAGCGCTTGCACAGTTGTGTGGGTGCCGTCGAGGTCGACGACCCGTTGCGTGTCGAGGATTCCGGCGAAGGCGGCGACCAGCAGGTCGGCACTTCGACGGTATCGGTGCTCGAAACCGCCTCCGTACTGGTCCGCCACCAGCGGGAACGATGCCCTGTCCATCGGTGCAGCTCGCCGAGAGTTCAGCTCCTCGCCGGTGAGGAGCGCTGTGAGACCGGTGTTTCGTTCGACGGCGGCCAGGTACAGTTCACCGAGGTCGCCCCACCCCGAAGTGGTCCGGATGGCCATGTCACCGACTGTCATCTCCGAGACTTGCGCACCCAGATCGTCAGTGACCGCCCGCAAAGCCGATGTATCCATTCGACGTCCCTTCTTCCAGACAGTGCCCGATCAATCTGTCGATCAGTCCCTGTGGACCGCGATGATGAGAGGATGCTCCCGCACCGCACGGGAGAAGCCGTTCGCAGCGATCGTCTACCACGGTAGACGATCGCAGAGGGGATGTCGATGGTGAACGACGACAGGGGCTCGGGCGCAGAGCCCGATCTCGGCGCACTTCTCGGGCGACTGATACCGCATCTGATCACCCTCGAGGAGCCGATCCTCCGGGCCGCCGGACTGTCGATGTGGGAGTACGCCATCGTGAGCGAGATCGCCGCGACACCGGCAGTGTCGCAGCGTGAATTGTCCGAACGCACCGGGCGAGATCCGACACGGCTCGGCAAGCACCTGGACGAACTCCAACGGCGGGGCATCGTGTCCAGGGACAGGTCGGGGAGTCGTCGCCAGTGGACCGTCTCGATCACGGCGGAGGGGCGTTCACTACTCGACGGTGTCCGGGCCGAGATCCGGGCCGTGGAAGACGAGCTACTCAGCGGCGCCATGTCGGACAGTCAGGCGGCGACCTTCCGGCGGTTGCTCAAAAGCCTTGTCGCAGAGATCTCCTGAAGGTCTTCGAGGCCGGCCGACTACCGGCAACTGCCGGTAGTCAGCCGAGCCACAACGCCGTCAGCTACCCCGTTTGATCCACTCTTCGAGATGAGGTGCTTCGTCGCCGACAGTCGTGCCGTCGCCGTGTCCGGTGTAGACCTTGGTCTCGGGGTCGAGGGTGAAGATCTTCTCGGTGATCGAGGCGATGATCGTCGGGAAGCTCGAGTACGAGCGGCCTGTTGCGCCGGGCCCGCCCTGGAACAGGGTGTCGCCGGAGAACAGCACCTTGGCCTCGGGCAGGTGGATGACCGACGAGCCCGGCGAGTGGCCTGGGGTGTTGATGATCGTCAGCTCGGTACCGGCGACCCCGATCTTCTGCCCGTCCTCGAGATCCTGGTGAGCGACATCGGGATGGGTGTCGTTCCACAGCATGTCGTCGCCGGGGTGCAGCAGGATCGGCGCTCCGGTGGCCTGCGACAGTTCCGGGGCAACGGTGACGTGGTCGTTGTGCCCGTGGGTCAGCACGATCGCCTTGACCGTGCGGTTGCCGACGCCGGCGAGGATCGGCTGCGCCGAGTGTGCGGCGTCGATGATGATGACCTCGTCGTCGTCGCCGACCAGCCACACATTGTTGTCGACGTCCCAGGTGCCGCCGTCGAGGCTGAAGGTGCCCGAGGTGACGACGTTGTCGATACGCAGTTCGCCGCTCACAGCTCGACCACCGATCGCAGCACCTTGCCGGCCTCCATCGCCGAGAACGCGGCCTCGACGTCGTTGATGCCGATGCGTTCGGTGACGAACTTGTCCAGCGGCAGACGACCCTGCTCGTAGAGATCGATCAGCATCGGGAAATCTCGTTCGGGGAGGCAATCGCCGTACCACGACGACTTCAACGCACCACCGCGGGAGAAGAAGTCGACCAGCGGCATCTCCAAGGTCATCTCTGGGGTCGGCACACCGACCAGCACGACGACCCCGGCGAGATCGCGCGCGTAGAAGGCCTGCTTGTAGGTTTCCGGGCGGCCGACCGCATCGATCACGACATCGGCGCCGTTGCCGTCGGTCAATTCCTGCACCGCGGCGATCACATCTTCGACCTTCGAGCCGTCGATGGTGTGGGTGGCACCGAGATCGGTGGCCCACTCCAGCTTCGACGCATCGCGGTCGATCGCGATGATCGTCGTCGCACCGGCCAACCGGGCACCGGCGATCGCGGCGTCACCGACACCGCCACACCCGATGACCGCGACCGAGTCGCCGCGGCCGACGTTGCCGGTGTTCATCGCCGCCCCGATACCGGCCATCACGCCGCAGCCGAGCAGCCCGGCCACGGCAGGGTCGGTGTCGGGATTGACCTTGGTGCACTGCAATTCGTGGATCAGGGTCTTCTCGGCGAACGCGCCGATGCCCAGCGCCGGGGTCAGTTCGGTGCCGTCGGTCAGGGTCATCGGGACGCTGGCGTTGAAGGTGTCGAAGCAGTACCACGGACGCCCCCGCTTACACGCTCGACACTGCCCGCACACCGCCCGCCAGTTCAGGACGACGAAGTCGCCGACCTCGACGTGGGTGACATCGGAACCGACCGACTCGACCACACCCGCGGCCTCGTGGCCGAGCAGGAACGGATACTCGTCGTTGATGCCGCCCTCGCGGTAGGCCAGGTCGGTGTGGCAGACACCGCACGCCTTGATCGCCACCACCACATCACGCGCACCCGGGTCCGGGATCACCACGTCCACGACCTCTGTCGGCGCCTTCTTGCTGCGCGAGATGACTCCCTTGACTGTCTGCGACATACGTTGTTCCTTCCGCAACTGCGTTGTTCGGGGTACGGGTGCGACGTGTGCTGCGAGTGCGGCGACGCATGGGTGACGTCGCCGGAACACATCGCCACAACCTTATCGGTATCGACCAAAGTCGACTACTCAGAGTGGTCGTCGTCTACCG
Organism: Gordonia sp. NPDC057258; assembly: GCF_042668985.1. Classification (NCBI taxonomy): domain Bacteria; kingdom Bacillati; phylum Actinomycetota; class Actinomycetes; order Mycobacteriales; family Gordoniaceae; genus Gordonia; species Gordonia sp. NPDC057258. Next base: position 26,979 of record NZ_JBHUXZ010000044.1, on the reverse strand, counting down.
TGATTATCCACGCGCCCGTTCGGACGTAACCGTAGTTCGACGAACCGCGCACCCGCGTCGGGTTCGGTCATCGTGAACACCGCGTCCGATCCGTCCACCCCGATCCCGTTGTTTGACCACCGACGCATCTGGCAACCCTGGTGCGGACCGCTCATCTCCACCACGAGGAGGTAGACCATGGCAGAGAAGAAGAAGGACCCTGGACCTTCGGTCAAGGACGACGAGCTCTACGAGAAGCTGCGCGACGAGGGCAACTCGAAGGAGAAGTCCGCTCGGATCGCCAACGCCGCGGCCAACAGCTCACGGTCGGACGTCGGCAAGAGCGGCGGCAAGTCCGGGTCCTACGAGGACTGGACGGTCGACGAGCTCAAGGACCGCGCCAAGGAACTCGACCTCTCGGGTTACTCCGACCTGAAGAAGGACGAGCTCATCGAGAAGCTGCGGGACCACTGAGACCCGTCTGCTCGGAGAACAGCGAAGCCGCCGACCCGAGGGGTCGGCGGCTTCGATGTGTAAAGGGACGGTGCCGGTCAGTGCGCCTCTCGGCAAACAGGCCGCTCGAAGCGGCAAAAGGGTGGGACCCGGGGCATTGAGTCCGTCACCGTCGCGGGGTACAACTACGACCCCGCTCGGGATATTCCGGCCCTTCCGACGTGACCTGCCCGCCACCCACCGATGAGGCCGACCGGCCGGTCATCGGACCAGCCCGACCCGCTGGAACGCGGTCAACGCCGTCTCGCCGGTGTTCCACAGCCCGGTCACGTCGCCGCGTGCCCGAGCAGCGGTCGCCGGATCCTGGAGCGCGAGTCCGTTGCGGAACGTCAGCACGTTGTATCCGACGTCGGCGGCCCGCAGCATCGGCCCGGTCGCCCGGCCGGCGCCCACGACGCGGTCGAGGCCCTCACCGACCACGTAGAACCGGAAGATCGGTCCGAGGTTGACGCCGTATTCACGGAGTGTCGCGGTGACGATCGAATTACCATGTGCGGCAATCGCATCGACGATGAAGAAGAAATCCCGCGCATTCGCCGTCGTGGCCCGGGCGTCGGCGGTCGCATAGGCGAGGTCGACGGTGATGTGCGCGTTGTAACCGGCCATCGCGACCCGTTGGCCGGGGACTGCGCAGTCGTCGGCCATGTCGAAGTAGTGCCGCCACTGGGGTGCGACAGGTCCGCCGCCGAATTCGCCTCGCACGGCGTCGAGGAACCGGTTGAGGAGTTCGAGACTGATGACGGGCGCCCACCGCGGAGTCTGGAAGACGCGCGGGTTGTTCTGCAGCGGCATCACCGCGTCGCGTTCCACCGCTGCCAGCCCGAGGGCGAACAATCCGCGCCGGTCGCGGCGGTCGGTGAGGATGTCGACGATCCCGTACAGCTTGTCGACGTTTCGTCGTAGCTGGACGAGAGGGAGGTCCTTCGAATCCTGCTCGTAGGTACTGAGTTCGACGATCCGCTCGCGGTCGGCCGGGCGGAGATCGGTTCCACACGTCTCGGCCGGTGCCGCATGCGCCGGCGCCGGGGCGGCGACCACGAGTGTTCCGATGAGGCCGAGGGCCAGCAGTGCCGCTGAGAGTGCTCGCATGGGACCCGGTGATACCCATCTGCGCGCGGATCAACCCCTCCCCACCGGGGACGCGAGACCCTTCGTGACGCGCCCTCCGCAAGCTCCGGGCGCTCCTCAGGGAGCAGAGGAAGCGTCAGGGCAGCAGACCGGCACTGCGGGCGGTCACCACGGCCTCCAGCCGCGACGACGCCCCGAGCTTGCGCATCGCATCCTTCATGTAGCCCTTGACCGTGTACACGGTGACACCGAGGGTCTCTCCGATACGGGCGTTCGAATAGCCCAGAGCGGCAAGGGAGATCACGTCCTGCTCCCGGCCGGTCAGTTCCACCTGCGCCGTCGACGCCGGGCTCGCGGCGATCAGGGCCTCGGTGATCGCGGCGAGTTCGTCGGCGAGCCGGGCGTCGTCGACCGTCTCGGCCAGCGACCGAAGCCGCGCGTAGGCCGCGGTCATCCGGTCGCGCATCTCCGCCTCGTCCTGCGCGGCGTGCTCGAGCCGGGCGCGGGACGCGACGATTTCGTGTTCGACGGTGCGGGCCTCCATCGCGAGGACGTCGAGCATCCGCCCGCCGATCGGGTCAGGGGTGTGCAGCGCGCCGTAGAGGACCGCGACGGGCGTCCGATCGACGATGACCGGAGCGGCCATCATGGCGCGCAACCCTTCCCGCTCGATGATCGTGTTGTAGCGATGGGTGATCCGCGGCGTGCGGAGGTAGTCGTCGACGACCATCGGGCGGTTCAGCGAGACGACCTTGCCGCCCAGCCCGTGCCCGACGTCGACCGACACCCCGTTCAACGCGCCCACGGTCGTACCGGCGAAATGCTGCAGACGCAGGTTCGACGGTCCGTTCAGGACACCCGCGAAGGCCAGTGGCACCCCACTGGACTTGCGCACCCGGCGCAACGCCTCGGTGACGATCCCGCTCAGCGGCTCGGGCATCTCACCTCACTTCTCCCCCTCTTCCGAGGGTGTTCCTGGGGCCGGTCGCGGAGGACACTGTGACTCAGCTTACTCAGTACGGAGCGAGGTTCACGATGACACAGGCCACCACGACCCCCACCGACATGGTCGAACGATGGTTGGCAATCTACGGGGCGTCCGACGCCGATGCGGCGGCACTCCTCGTCGACGGGCACGATCCCGAGGCGATCGCCTTCACGGTGATCGAGGTCGAGCAGACCGACGATCAGCAGTCCGGCGGCGTACGTCCGGTCACCACCGACATCACCTACGGCGAACTGGCCGAGCGGTCCAAGAGACTCGCGGCGGCCCTTGCGGAGATGGGCATCGGTCGTGGCGACACGGTGGGCGTCCTCATGGGCAAGCGCGAGGAGCTCGTCGTCTCGCTGCTGGCCATCGCCCGCCTCGGCGCGATCTACATCCCGCTGTTCACCGCGTTCGCGACACCCGCGATCGAGATGCGGTTGCAGGCCGGCGCCGCGAAGGTCGTGATCACCGAGTCGAGTCAGGCGGACAAGCTCGCGGGCATCGACGGGATCACCACAGTGGTCGCCGGCGACCAGTTCGAGGAACTCATCGCTGCGCACGAGCCGGTCACCGAGTCGGTCGCGGTCGGCGGCGACGGCACCCTGATCCTGCTCTTCACCAGCGGCACGACCGGCGCGCCGAAGGGCGTCCCGGTCCCGGTCAAGGCGCTCGCCTCGTTCGTCGCGTACATGCACTTCGGCCTGGATGTCCGCGCCGACGACGTGTTCTGGAACGCCGCCGACCCCGGCTGGGCCTATGGTCTCTACTACGGCGTGCTCGGGCCGCTGGCCGCCGGCCGGCGCAACCTCCTGCTGCACGCCGGGTTCACCCCCGAACTGACCGCGAAGATCCTCGGCGACCTCGGCGTCACCAACTTCGCCGCGGCACCGACCGTCTACCGGGCGCTCAGCAAGGACCCGCGCATCTCGGGTTTCTCGCTGCGCCGCGCGTCGTCGGCGGGCGAACCGCTGACCCCCGACGTCATCGACTGGGCGCTGCGGGCCATCGGCACCGAGGTCCGCGACCACTACGGCCAGACCGAACACGGCATGTTCATCAACAACCACTGGCACGAGTCGGTCCACGAGACCCTCGTCCCGGGCTCGATGGGACAGCCGATGCCCGGCTTCGCCGCGGGGATCGTCGACGGTCAGATCGCCATCGACGTCCCGGCCAGCCCGCTGATGTGGTTCGAGGGGTACCTCGACGCTCCGGAGAAGACCAAACAGCGCTTCTCGCCGGACGGGCGGTGGTACCTGACCGGTGACACCGGGCGGGTGGACGACGAGGGCCGCTATTTCTTCTCCGCACGCGACGACGACGTGATCATCATGGCCGGCTACCGGATCGGCCCGTTCGACGTCGAGAGCGTGCTGATCACCCATCCGTCGATCGTCGATGTCGCCGTCGTCGGGCGCCCCGACGAGCTCCGCGGCGAGGTCCTCGAAGCGTTCGTCGTCCTCGCGGACGGGGTCGACGGCACCGATGCGCTCGAAGCCGAGCTCCAGCAGCTGGTCAAGACGCAGTTCGCCGCGCACGCCTACCCGCGCACCGTGCATTTCGTCGACGCCCTGCCCAAGACGCCGAGCGGCAAGATCCAGCGGTTCCTCCTGCGCCAGAGGTGAATGGCTGCCGTGGTGCGCCAACCCGGCGCGTAACGGCGACACCGTGCGCGAACGATGAACAGAGTGCGCGACCCGACGCATTCGGGCCGCGCCAACAGCCGATCGCGTCGGGCAGACTTCGACGACCTCGCCTGCCCCACGACGCGATCACCGGACGCGCAACCAGCGGGTCACACCCCTATCCGCTGGTTGCGCATCTCCGTTTTAGGCGAGATCAGTCCACGAGCGCTCGTACCGAGTCGGGCGGCACGTCGCCGCTGTAGGTGACCGGGGCGTCGTACACGGTCCGCACGGGAACCACGCCGGTCCAGTCCGCCGACTCCCCACCCGGCCCGCCCGTCCGCGCCTTGGCGATCCACTGGCCGTCGACGATCGGCAGTCGCAGGGCCACCGTCGCTGCCAACTCTTTGCGCGTCGTCGGCCGGACCTCGGCCACCCTCCCCGGAATCAGCTTGTCGGACAACACTTCCAAAGCTACCTGGGCGTCGTCGGCGACTTCGAGGACTCCGCGTACGACCGCCGACCGATAGTTCGCCGAATGGTCGAAGAGGGTGTCGGCGACGACGAGCCCGTCCAGCGCGAACACCGTGAACGTCACCGGCGCACCCGCGGCGACGTGCCGGAGCGCACCCGCCCCGGTCGATCCGTGCAGCAGGATCGAGTCGCCGTCCCGGGCGAAGAGCATCGGCACCGACCATGGCAGACCGTCGACGACGGTGCTGAGGGTCCCCGCCTTGGTCTCGTCGAGCAGGGCGTCGAGCTGCTCGCGATCGGCTGCCCGATCGGGCTTGCGCGTCAACGACGCCAGACGCGAAGTCACGTCGGACGGGGTACCGCCGGTCGAAGTCATGCGGACATGGTCGCCCCCGAACGCGCCCGGCTCAACAGATTTGCTCGCCGGCGCCTCCGCCGAAGACTCCCCTTGCTGATATCCACCCACCAGGGCGGGCCTAGCCACATATCGACTTCCGGCTCGCTCTGCTGGGCGCATTCCACGCCGGGCCACCGGGACCCGGGGGGCTCCCGATTCAACGAGGACCATAGCTGTCCTCCATCACTCATAGCGTGGTCCTCACACCAACCGAGAGGACACATCATGAGCACCTACACCTCCACCGAACTCAGCGTCGACGTCACCGGCGAGAAGCGCGACCTGCTCATCCTGCTGCAGGATCAGCGCAACATGCTCAAGATCACCGCACGCAACCTCTCCGACGACGATGCCCGCAAGCAGTCGACGGTCAGCACCCTCACGATCGGCGCGCTGATCAAGCATCTCGCGCACGGCGAGGAGAACGCGGCCCGCGTCATCACCGAGCGGGACGAGAACGCCGAGTTCGACATGAGCCAGGCCATGACCGAGTACGAGATGACCGGCGACGAGACTCTCGCCGGCTGGCTGACCGCATACGACCGTGGGGCAGCCGAGTTCGACCGCGTGATCGCCGACGCCGAGAGCCTCGACGAGCTGATCCCTCAGCCCACGGCGCCGTGGCAGCCGGAACGCGAGTGGCTGTCCATCCGGGTCATGATCATTCATCTCATCCGGGAGACCGCACACCACTGCGGCCACGCCGACATCATCCGAGAGGCGCTCGACGGCCAGACCACGATGGGCGCCATCTCCGAGGGGCAGGAGTGGGCCGAGCAGTGGGCGGACGCCGACTGGGCGAAGTGACGCCTGCCGGGTGAGTTATCCCGGGCACTCGACGATCACTCTCATCTCCGACCAATCCGCGGGCCCCCGGGCGCCGAAGACGTTGTGAGGCTGCCGGCCAGGCGCAGTCGACACCCCAACACAGATTGGACCGACGATGATCAAGCGAATTCCCCGTGTAGCAGGAGCGTTGACCGGACTGGTCCTCGCCGTCGGCGTGATGGCCGGCTGCTCCAGCGACGATTCGGACACCTCGAGCGAAACGACCGGAGCGGCAACCGAATCCAGCGCCATGATGAGCGAGAGCGCGATGGCCGATCCGGCCGCCAACCTCGTCGGGCCGGGTTGTGCCGCCTACGCCGAGGCCAACCCCTCGGGACCGGCGTCGGTGAACGGGATGTCGACCGTGCCCGTTGCCACCGCTGCGGCCACCAACCCCGAGCTCACGACTCTGACACAAGCACTTTCGGGTCAGCTGAACCCCGAGGTCAACCTCGTGAAGACCCTCAACGAGGGTGAGTACACCGTGTTCGCGCCGACCGACGACGCATTCGCGAAGCTGCCCCCGGAGACCGTCGAGCAGCTCAAGACCGACGCTGACCTGCTCAACAAGATCCTGACCTACCACGTGGTCGAGGGCCAGGCGACCCCCGACCAGATCGTCGGGGAGCACACCACTCTCGAGGGTCAGCAGGTCAATGTGACCGGATCGGGCGACAACCTGAAGGTCAATGAGGCCGGCGTGGTCTGCGGTGGCGTCACCACCTCGAACGCGCAGGTGTACCTCATCGACAGCGTGCTCATGCCCCCGGCCGGCATGTGATCGCCCCGTAAACACTGCGCGAGAGCGCTTTCCACGATTCTCACCGACGCGATCCGTCGGTGAGAATCGTGCTGCGTGACCCGGGTGCGATCCGTTCGCCTCGAACACGGAAGAGTTCGGACTCCGTGGGCGGGATGACGTACGGACGCACGGGCCACCGCGCCACACCCTGAACACGCTCCGGTTCCCTGAGTGAGCAGTACCTTCTTCGGGAACCGGTGCGTGCGTTCAGGTTCGAGCGGGTTGCGCATCCGTCTCGGACCGCACCCAACTCTCGGTCAACGCCGACACCTGTATCGGCACCCCGGTCATGTTCGCCATCCCGGCAAGTCGCTCCAGGTCGGCCGGGTTGGACGAGATGAGTGCGTTGACGTTCACGCCACCGGCACCCAGATCGTTCTGCGCAGCCGCGTTCGCCTGCGTCCAACCGCCGGAGCCGTTGTGTCCCCAGCCATGCGGGATCGCGACGACGCCGGGCTTGATGTCCTCGGTGACGGTCACGGGCAACGAGATCCGACCGTGCCGGGACTCCACCGTCGCGAGGTCGCCTTCGGCGAGCCCGCGTGCCGTGGCATCGTCGGGGTGCATCCGGGCCGCGTGGGACCGTCCGCCGCGCAACAACATCGGCGCATTGTGCTGCCAACTGTTCTCCGACCGGATCTCGCGCATCCCGATGAGCCGCAACGGATACCCTGCGTCGTCAGCGGCACCGAGTCGCTGAATCTCGGCCATCAACTCCGGTGCGGTCAACCGGATCCGGCCATCGAGGTACGTGACGTTCTTGGCCAGCTGCCCGGGCGCGAGGTCGTCGGCGACCACGACACCGTGCGGGTGGTCCTCGACGAGCCGGCGGTAGGTCAGTCCACCGCGTCGAAGGCCGAATCGGTCTCCTCCCAATCCCATTCGGATCACCAGGTCCGAGACCCGGCGCGGGGTGACCGGCCGGCCCACGCGTCGCGCCAGCTGGTTGCCGACGTGCAGCGAGCGGATCAGCAGGCTCTCCGACGACAGGAAGCCGATCAGTTCGTTGATGACCGTCCACTCTTCTCGCGCCTCGCCCTGCGGTGGGATCACCGCCTCGGTGGCCTGTTTGAACGGAGTGGTGAACAGGGCCTGGAACGGGAGCAGGAAGTCCTCGCGTTCGTACATCGTGGTGGCCGGCAGGATGTAGTCGGCCCGGGCGTTGGTTTCGTTACGGTAGATGTCCAGGGACACCATGAGGTCGAGTTCGTCGAGCGCCAAACGTAATTCGTCGCCGTTCGGAACCGACAGCACCGGATTGCCCGCGCTGACGAACAGCGCGCGCAGCTGCCCGCGGCCCGGGGTCGTGATCTCCTTGGCCATCAACGACGCCGGCGCGGTCCCGAGGACCTGCGGCAGGCCGCCGACGCGGCTTCGGCGTCCGGCCCAGCGGAAGCTCGAAAGCCGTTGCAGCGCGGTCACGCCAAGGCGCTGGCCGGGAATCCCCAGGTCCCCGAACATCGATCCGCCCGGCACGTCCAGGTTGCCCGCGACGAGGTTCACCATGTCCAGCAGGGCGGTCGTCAGCGTGCCGGTGCGCCCCAGTGAGGTACCCACCCGTCCGTACACCGCGGCCCGTTCCGTGCGGGCGAGCGAGCGGGCGACAGCGCGCACCCGCTCCGGATCGATGTCCGTACGGCCCGCGGTCACCTCCGGCGCATAGGCCGCGACGAGCGTCTCGAGCTCCGCCACGCCGCGCGCCTGCCGCCGGAGCCGGTCACGGTCGGCGAGGTTCTCGTCGAACAGCACGTGCAACAGCGACAGCAGGAACAGCGCGTCGGTGTCGGGCGTGATCGGCAGCCAGTCGAACTCACGGGCCGTCTCGGTGTGCCGGGGATCGACGACGACGACGGACCCGCCGCGCGCGGTGATCGCGTTCAGACCCTCACGGATACGCGGCGAACTCATCACGCTGCCATGCGACACCACCGGATTCGCCCCGATGATGACGAGGTAGTCGACCCGGTTGATGTCGGGAATCGGCGCGGTCAGCGGGTTGCCGTACAGGAAGTGACTGGCGACGAAGCGGTTGTTCACGTCCTGGGATCCCGCCGAGTACACGTGCGGCGTCCCGAGGAGGTTCATGAAGATCGCGGTCCACAGCGTGTGCCCGGTCGAGAACGTCGCCGGGTTGCCGAAGTACCAGCCGATCGAGTCGCTGCCGGATTTCTGGTGCACCTCGACGAGCCGGCGGCCGATCTCCTCGAGCGCCGTGTCCCATGAGATCTGCTCGAACTCGCCGTCGGGGCGTCGCCGGAGCGGGTGCCGGAGACGATCGGGATCGTTGACGATCTCGGTGAACGCGATCCCCTTCGGACACGCGAAGCCCCGCGACAGCGGGTGCTCCTTGTCCGGCCGCAACGAGATCAGCCGATCGTCCTCGACGGTCGCGATCATGCCGCACAGCGGCTCGCAGATTCGGCAGTAAGTGTGTTTCTCCATCGGCATCTTGCGTCCCCTGACCTCGCGCGATGACTGGCCGCAGGCGGGCAGGCCTACGGTTGGTGTGATTCCGTTCACATCTGAAGACAAGTGTTGCATGATGACAGCACCTGAGGCATCCCCACCGAGGAGGTCCCCGTGACCGACAGCGACACCGACGCCACACAGCCATCCGTGCGCGACATGATCATCATCGGCGCCGGCCTGTCCGGCATCGACTGCGCGTACCGGTTCACCGAGCAGAATCCCGGCGCCGACTATCTGATCCTGGAACGCCGCGAACGCATGGGCGGCACCTGGGACCTCTTCCGGTATCCCGGCGTGCGGTCGGACAGCGACATCTATTCGCTGAGCTACCCGTTCGAGCCGTGGCGCAAGCCGCGCGCGTTGGCCCACGGGACCGACATCCGGGAGTACATCGAGGACACCGCCGCCAAGTACTCGATCACCGACCAGATCAGGTTCGGTCAGCACGTCCTGACCGCCGACTGGGATTCGACGACCGACACCTGGACGCTCGGGGTCGAGGTCGGCGAGGACCGGCGCCGCGAGACCTACCGCGCCAGGTTCGTCATCTTCGCGACCGGCTACTACGACTACGACAACCCGTACACGCCGAGGTTCGCCGGTGCCGACGACTTCACCGGTCAGATCGTGCACCCGCAGCACTGGCCGGAGGACCTCGACTACCGAGGCAAGAAGATCGTGGTGATCGGCAGCGGCGCGACGGCGGTGAGCCTCATCCCGAGCCTCGCCGAGCAGGCCGAGCACGTCACCATGCTCCAACGCTCACCGTCGTACATCTTCTCGTCCAAGCAGAAGCAATACCTCGCGCCACTCGTGCAGAAGCTGCTGCCGCCCCACGCCGCGCACAAGGTCATCCGCACCCGATATGCGGCGCAGACCGCGGCGATCGTGCACCTCACCCACCGGTTCCCGAAGCTCGGGCGCAAGATGATCCGGAGCAACGTCGTGGCGAACCTGCCCGAGGACTATCCGGTCGATCTTCACTTCAATCCCACCTACAACCCGTGGGATCAGCGCATGTGCATGGTCCCCGACGCCGATCTGTTCGCCGACATCGCCGAGGGCACCGTCGAGATGGTCACCGACCACATCGACCGGTTCGATGCCTCCGGCGTCACCCTCACCTCGGGTCGCCACCTCGACGCCGACATCATCGTCACCGCGACCGGGCTCCAACTCCTCGGCTTCGGCGGCACCCGGCTCCGCGTCGACGGCGCCGAGGTGAAACCCCACGACCGATTCGTCTTCAAGAGCTACCTCATCGAGGACGTGCCTAACCTCGCCTGGTCGGTCGGCTACACGAACGCGTCGTGGACCCTGCGCGCGGACATGACCGCTCGCGCCGTCGCCGACCTGGTCAAGTACATGCGCACCAACGGCTACACCCATGCCTATCCCCATCTCGGTTCGGAGGTCATGGGTTCGCGGCCGCTGTGGGACCTCAAGGCGGGTTACGTCGAACGGTCCCCGGAGGCGCTGCCGAAGTCGGGCACCCGAGGTCACTGGCAGGTGCGGCACAACTACTACCGCGATGCCATCGACCACCGCATCAACAAGGTCGAGGAATCGATGGTGTTCGGCCGGGCCTGACCCGGCTCCGCGCGCGGGACCCGGACTGGTGTCGGTGCCCCGCGGCGCGGCGTTACGGCGGTGTGGTCCAAACGGTCGAGATTTGCCATCGACGGTGTGAAAATGCTGGTCAAGCCTTGCTCCCCGTTCTGTGACGCGCCGATACTGGGCTCGGGTCGAACGATTGCCCGCCCGGGCAGGAGTGGACCAGTAGGAGCTGCGCGATGACCTATCCACCCGGTCCCCCGACCCACCCGTCGACCCCGTACGGCGCGATCCCGCCGCAGCCCGACGGTCGTCGCGCACTGACCCTCGTACTGAGCGCCGTCGTGGTCGTCCTCGCGCTCGTCCTCGCCGCGGGCATCGTCTTCGTCGTCAAGGCCCGCGACGGGGACATCTACGTCCCCGGCCTCACCCTGACCGCGGCGAACGACCCCGGGATCGATCCGTTCACCGATCCGGTCCTCGTGTCCGGGGCCGGCGACCTCCCGGCGAACGTGGCACTCACCGGTACCGCGGGCGCAGCCGACCTCGGTGGCCGCGCGGTCAACGGCACCGACGCCGGGCTGTATGCCGCGGGAGACACCGCCGCCTGCGACACCGCGGCACTCAGCAACCGGTTGCTCGCCGATCCCCCGGCGGCTCGCGCCTGGGCCGGCGTCTACGGCATCGGCACCGCCGACATCCCGCACTATCTGAACACCCTCACCCCCGTGGTGCTGACCACCGACACCTGGGTGACCAACCACTCGTACACCTCCGGCCGAGCGGTCCCGTTCCAGTCCGTCCTGCAGCGTGGGACGGCGGTCTACGTCGACTCCGCCGGCGTCCCGCGCGCCATGTGCTCGTGCGGCAATCCGCTCGCTCCGCCGGCCGCCGCCCCGCTCGGCGGGTACCGGCTGGAGGGCCAGACGTGGGAGGGCTACAAGAGTCGATCGGTCACCCGCATCGCGTACAACAACCAGAACGTCACCGCGGTCGGCAAGTCGACGACCATCGTGCCCGCGCCGTCGGTCCCGGCTGCCCCCGGCACACCGGTTGGCGACGCGCTCCAACTGCTGAATTTCCTGACCGGGCAGATCTTCTCGCAACCGCTCGGCGGACTGCTCGACCTCAGCCGCTTCCCGCCACCGTCGGGTCTCCTGCCCACCCCGGCCGCGCTCAACACGCCGTTCGAGGCAGACACCGAAGAAGACGCCGAGCACAACGGACTGATCGCGCCGGGCGATCCCGCGGCCGCCCCGGCCCTCGAGGAGCGCGCCGCAGAGCACGGCGGTCTGCCGGAAGGAGCTCCGGACTCGGACTCGGCGGCTCCGGACTCCGCTGGACCGGACTCGTCCGAATCGGACTCCTCGGTGCCACCCGCCGCGCCGGGCAGCCCGGGACCAGCCTCGGACGCGCCGCCTCCGGATGCATCGGTGCCCGCCTCCGACGCCCCGGTCCCCGAGGCGCCCGGGTACGAGGCGCCGGGTCCGGCGGCGCCCGAACCCGGGTCGGAGCCGGGCCTCCCCGGCGCGCCGGCACCGGAAGCCCCGGCCGAGGCCCCCGCGACGCCGACCTCGTTCAGCGGTTCGGGGGAGTTCATCGGCAGTTTCAGCTTCGACGACGCCGGGCTGTCGGTGGGCTGCACGGCCCCCGGCAACTCTTCGGCGGGTACGGTCGCCCTCTCGTGCACCGACGGCGTGACCCGGTCGGTCGCCGGTTCGGCCCTACAGCGCACCTCGGTGTCCGGCTCCACCACCAGCACCGGGGTGTGGACCTTGACGCTGACGGCGGTCGGCGCGTCGAAGCCGGTGACCGTCCGGTCGGCGAACTGGATCGTCGCACCGCCCGCCGCCCCGGCTCCCGAACCGTCTGCGCCGGACCCCCTGACGACGGATCCGCCGGCGCCGGACCCCTCCACCCATGCCGCGCCGCCCGCCGCAGAAGCCCCGGAGGAGACGACCACCACGACCACCACGGAGAACCCACCCCTACCCGAGGCTCCCGCGGGCCCCTGACACCTGCGGTGACACCCCTGATGTGAGCTGCCCAACAGCAGGCGTCGTGGGACGTCCGTACCATCGCGCGAATGTCTGCTCTCACCACGTCGACGCCGAGCCCCGCCCGCGACCTCCGTCCGGAGTCCGTTCGCAGACGCGTCCGACGACGGGTGGCGAGCGTCGCGGTCGTGGCGACGATGGTGTCGCTGGTGATGCTCGCGCCCAGCGCGCAGGCCGATCGGATCATCAACGGTCACCTCGTCGGCGGCAAGATCGGCGAGGCCTACTCGTCGACGGGCGGCTTCTTCAAGTGGGGCGTCCCGACCGGCCCCGAGCGCGCGGGAGCCAAGCGCGGCAGATTCCAGGTGTTCTCACGCGACACGTCGTTCTACTGGCACCCCGCCGCCGACGGCGGTACGGCACACCAGGTCGGCGGCGCGATCCGGAGCCGGTGGCAGAAGGCCGGGGCCGAGCGCGGCGCGCTGGGTTATCCGGTCAGCAACGAGTACCGGTCGGGCAGCGGACGGAGCAACGACTTCCAGGGCGGTGTGGTCACCTGGTCGAAAACCGGTGGCGCGCAGATCGTCTGGGGCCAGATCCGGCGCAAGTGGGAGGAGACCGGTGGAGCGGGCGGTTACTTCGGGGTCCCACTCGGCGGCGAGTACCGAACCGGCAACCGATTCGCCCAGGACTTCCTGAACGGCACCATCTTCTGGCCCTGACGGGCACACCCGGGCCCTGATGGGCGGATCCGCCACGGTTCACTAGGACGTCCAAGTATCGTCGACAGCATGGCTTCGCGACCTTCTTCCGCCAACACCATCGACGGCATCCTCCGCAGGTCCGCGGCGCGGCATCCCGACCGCACCGCGTTGGTCTTCGACGACCGTTCCTTCACCTACCGACAACTCGACGACGCGGTGTCCGCTGCCGCCGCCGGGCTGGTGGCCCGCGGACTGCAGCGGGGCGACCGGGTGGCGGCATACGGCACGAACTCGGACGCGTATGTCATCGGTTTCCTGGCGTGCTGCCGCGCGGGGCTCGTCCACGTCCCGATCAACTACGCGCTGCGGGGTGAGGAACTCCGCTATCTCGTCGTGCAGTCCGGCGCACGTGCCGTCCTCGTCGACCCCGCCCTGTCCGAACGGATCGACGAGATCCGCGGCGATCTCGCCGAGGTGGAGGAGATCGTCCCGCTGCGCGACGCCGACGATTCGCTTCTCGAGACGGCGACCAGACCGGCCGGCGAGTTCACCTCTGCGGCCGACGGCGACGATCTCGCCCAGCTCCTCTACACCTCCGGAACCACCTCGAAGCCCAAGGGCGCCATGATGTCCCACGCGGCACTCATCAGCGAATACGTGTCGTCGGTGATAGCCCTCGACTTCACCGCGGATGACAACCCGCTGATCGCCATGCCGCTCTACCACTCGGCGGGGATGCACGTCTTCATGCTTCCGTACCTCTCCGTGGGCGCGACCGTCCGGCTGATGGCGACCCCGGACATCCCGGAGATCCTGCGTCGCGTCGAGGCGGACCGCATCGGGTCGCTGTTCCTCGCGCCTACCGTCTGGGTTCCGCTCGCCGGTCACCCGGATCTGGCGACCAGGGATCTGTCCTCGCTGCGCAAGGCCCAGTACGGCGCGTCGATCATGCCGGTGACCGTGCTGAACCGGCTCCGCGAGCAGTTCCCCGGCATGCAGTTCTACAACTGCTTCGGACAGTCCGAGATCGGGCCGCTGGCAACGGTTCTGCGCCCGGAGGAGCACGAGGACCGGCCGTCCTCGTGCGGTCGGCCGGTGTTCTTCGTCGAGACCCGGGTCGTCGACTCCGACGGCAACGACGTCGAACCCGGGGTTCCCGGCGAGATCCTCTATCGTTCGCCGCAACTGTGCCGCGGTTACTGGGAGAACCCGGCCGCCACCGAGGACGCGTTCCGTGACGGCTGGTTCCACTCCGGCGATCTCGTCACCCGCGACGCGGAGGGTTTCATCACGGTGGTCGACCGCATCAAGGACGTGATCAACACCGGCGGCATCCTGGTCGCCTCCCGCGAGGTGGAGGACGCGATCTACGCCCACGAGGCGGTCTCGGAGGTGGCCGTCATCGGCGAGCCGGACGCGAAGTGGATCGAGGCCATCACCGCGGTCGTCGTGGTGCGGGACGGCCGGTCGGTGACCGAACAGGAACTGATCGAGCACGTCCGGACCCGGATCGCGCCGTTCAAGGTCCCGAAGAAGGTGCGGTTCGTCGACGAGCTCCCCCGCAACCAGAGCGGCAAACTGCTCAAGCGGGAACTGCGCTCGCGGTGACGGACGCGCGGCGCGACGGACCTGACATCGTCAGAAACGTTGTGCCGCAGCCACTGCCGCGTCGATGTCGGCGTGCGCGGCCGCCGGTCCGAGTATCCGCCGCAGGTCTGCCGCCGTCGGCGCATCACCGGCGGCGACCATCGCCCGGAGCCGGGTGCCGAGGTCGGCCTGCGACGTGAGTCCCAGCTCGCCGAACCAGTTGCCGAGTAGATCGACGAGTGCGTCGCCGGTTGTCTCGTCGTCGGTGAACGGCAGACCGACGCTGGTGAAGCCGTCGTCGGCGTCGTAGTCGGACCGCATCCACCGGCCGTCGAAGCCGTAGATGAACCCGATCCACATCCCCTCGGTGCGCTGCCGGTCGAGGTACGGCACGATCGCCGCTTCCCACCAGCCGGGCGCATCGGCGAGCAGGTCGGTCTCCTCCTCGCCGAAGTACGTCGCCCCCTCGCGGAAATACGTCTCGGAGTACTCATGGTCGTGCCCGACGAGCACCGCGCGGCCGGATCCGGCCGACACGACGTCGGCCCAGTTGCCTCCGCCGTCGTCGTAGTGCCACCCGTGAGCGGTCGCATGCGCCCCCTGCGCCCAGCGCTCACCCCGCACGGCCAGCAGTGCCGCATACGCAGCCCACCTCGGTTTCATCTCCGCCGGGGTCGGCAACCCGACCGTTCGCAACGCCATGCCGTGACACCTCTCTGCCGGGTTTGTCCGAACCAGGGTATGGCCGTGGCCGACGGTCCCGCTCCCGGCGCACCGAAAGGAACTGAGCGATAACGGAACAGGCGAGGAATCGACGACCGGCACCCGTTCGCAGTACGGTGTGGAACGTGACGCGATGGCACCGCAAGGTTCCGACACTGGCCGTGTGTGCGGCGATCGCGATCGGCGGTTCCGGAGCGGCCGGGACCCTCGCCGCCGGCCCGGCGATCTCCTCGCCGTCGAACCTCGGCGACGTCGGCACGGTCGTCTCCGCCAGGCCGCTCGCCCCGCAGTTCTGGGTGCCCGGCTCCGCCGACGCCACCGTCCTGACCTATGTCACGACCGACGCTTTCGGCAAGAAGGCGCTCAGCACCGGGACCGTGTTCACCCCACGGGGGACGGCACCGCCGGGCGGTTGGCCGGTGATCTCGTGGGCCCACGGGACGTCGGGGATCGGCGACGACTGCGCCCCCTCGGTCAGGGGTCCGGGCCTGCCCGAGCGCGACCTGCCGTACCTAGCCAAGTGGATGCAGCAGGGCTACGCCATCGTGGCCAGCGACTACGCCGGCCTGGGCACCCCGGGTCTGCACGCCTACCTCGACGGCCGCACGACGGCCCACAACGTCGTCGACATGGTGCGAGCGGGCCGGGAGTTCTCTTCGACTCGACCTGTCGCACAACGGTTGTCGCGCTCCTGGGCGGCGGTCGGGCAGTCACAGGGCGGCGGCGCGGCCATCTACACCGCGCGCTACGCGACCGAGTTCGGCGGTGAAGAGCTCGACTACCGGGGTGCCGTCGGCACCGGCACGCCGGCGTACATCGAACGACTGGTCCAGATCGCGGGTCCGGGTGTCCCGCCGGTGGCGATCACCCCGGCGCTGACCGCTTACCTCAGCTACATCCTCGCCGGACTCCGATACGCACACCCCGAGCTCGGCATCGACCGCATCCTCACGCCGACCGGCCGGAAGTATGTGGCCCTCGCCGAGACCCGCTGCGTCGGCGAATTCGAGGAGCAGCTGCGGGGCGTCTCGCTCGGCGACTACTTCACCGCCCCGCTGACCAGTCTGCCGACTTTCTCCGCGACCCTGGCGAATTACCTGGGCATGCCCGAAAAGGGTTTCGACAAGCCATTTTTCATGGGCCACGGCCTGTTCGACACCGACGTGCCGTATCCCACCACCGCGGCCTATGCGGCGACGCTGACCGCCAACCGCCAGCCGGTGACCTTCCGGACCTATCCGAGCGACCACAGCGGCACGCTTGTCCGGTCGCAGGCCGACACCATCCCCTTCCTCGGCCGGCTCTTCGGAAAGTAACCGCCGAGGGCGTTCGCGCACCCCGGTACCGGCGTGGCGTCATGCCGTGGCACGATGGGATCACCGGTTGAGCAGCTGCCGTCGTACATCTCCCGGGACGGGGCCGCGAGTCGGGCTGCCGCCGTCCCCCGTAGAGAGGGCCACCCGATGCAGGCAGAGAATCCTGATGCTGTGATCGTCGACGACAGTGGCCTGAGTGCCGGACGCGCGCTGATGTCGGTGGTGTCCGCAGCACATGAGCAACTGGTGATCCTGACCGTGGAGGGCAGCATCGACGTGCTCACCGCCCCCCAATTGTCCGACGCCGTGTCGCAGGCGCTGAGCGGACAACCCGACGGTCTGATCATCGACCTGACGACCACCGAGTTCCTGGCCTCGGCCGGGATGGCGGCGCTCGTCGCGGCACACGAGGCCATCGCACCCACCGGCATGTTCGGAGTCGTGGCCGCCGGGCCGGCGACCGCCCGCCCCCTCACCATCATGGGCCTCGACCAGACGATGGTGCTCTACCCGACGCTGAACCATGCGATCACGGCCATGACCACCACAGAGGGGCTGGCCGACCGTCCGGCTGGTTAGTCACAGATGGTTCGGATCTCATCGGCTCACCGAGACCCCGGCGACTCGGACGGGACGGACGCGACCGGTCTCGCATTTTCGGTCACGGCCTCTCCCGAGTCCGCCTACCGCTTCCGGCAACAGTTCGCGCAGTGGCTTGACGCGACGATCAGTGTGGACGCCGAGCGTCGCAGCGACATCGTCCTCGCGGTATACGAGGCGGTCGCCAACGCCGCCGAGCACGCCTACGCCACCCCATCGCCCGGCACCCGGCCCGGTGCCATCGATGTCCGCGCGCGGAAGACGCGCGACGATTCCCTGGAGGTCACCGTCACCGACACCGGGCAGTGGAAGACAGATGCGTCGTCCTCGCCGTACCGCGGTCGCGGACTCGCCCTGATCTCGGCACTCTGCGACGCATCCGACGTCACCAGCGGACCGCACGGGACCTCGGTGACCCTGAGCTGGCGTCAACGACAGAGCGTCTGAGAACCGCCCGTGAGACGGGTGTCCCCCGGGCTGGGGACTCACGTACTTCTTGTCGGTTAACAACCGATGCCTGAGTCAGCCGGGCCGCCGACCTAGGGGTACGGTTCGGGCAAGGCTTCGTCGACGGGTCTGTTCAAGTGACCAAGTCTGTCGGCCGAGTCACATAACCTGAAGTCCGAAGGCGGGTTCGGGGCCGGCCGTCGAACAGCTCGGTGGAGCGTGCTCCCGATCCTGACATCGCTGCACAATGCGCATGCACGTCAGCGCACGAGGAAGGGAGTCGAGATGACCGACTTCACCGTGGACTCGAACATCGACGACGCGTGGCGCACGTTCGCGTTGCACGTCGGAGATCGTCTGTCGCATCTCGAGCCGGGCGAGACCCTCACGATCCAGCAGGACCCCGCCATCCCGGAGGGTCCGCACGGGACGATGCGATTCTCGGTCACCGGTTCGCGCCGGCTGCGCTGCACCATCGAGGACACCGACCTGCATCCCACGCCGGAGTACTTCGCCGAGCATCTCGACCTCCTCGCCGCCCTCGGGTGGCGACGTCTGCGCAACGGCACCCACATCTTCGAAGTCGGGCGGCGCCGCGTCGATCAGCTCGCGCACACGACGGTGCTGACGCTCCGGCAGGTCTGGGAGGTCGTGCACCCCGCGTTCCTGGACCATTCCCCCGCCGCGCGCCCCGAACCCCAGATCGAGGTCGCGGTCCAGCCGTTCGACGCCGACCATCTGCGGGCCTTGCTCGTCGGCTCGCTCGAGGACCTCACCGGCTGCCGTATCCAGACCGACGCCGACGGCGACATCGCCCTGCCCACCAAGCCCGTCTCGTCGTGGCTGAGTCCGCGCAGCGACGCACCCCGCTTCGAGTTCTTCGCGCGCCTCGCCGGTGACATCACCGACCGCCGGCGCGCCGCCGACATCGTCGCCGCCCAGCCGACCATGGGGTCGGCGGTACGTGTGCATCTGCTCGAGGACGAGGTCTTCGCGACGCTGACCGTCGAGTGCGCCGTATTCCATCCGCACAACCTGAGCTCGGCGCTGGCCGAGTGGTTCACGTTCCTGGCCGACTGCGCCCCGTCGGTCATCGCCAAGGTCGGTGAGGACGCACCACTGACCGCGAGGAACGACGGCCGTTTCCCCGACGCTCTGCAGACACTGCTCGAACTCGACCCCGACGGCCGCTCGCTGTCCGCCCGCGAGGTCGCCAAGATCTGCCGGTACAGCCAGGCCGACATCCTCTCGTACATCAACACCAGCGAGGAGCAGCACCTCACCTGGCGGCGGTCGGCGGTCGACGCGGCCGCCGCGTCGGACCCGGCCGAGGCCGACGCGTGCCGCCATGAAGCCGAAGCCTGGAAGGCGACCACGCACAACCTGCGGGCGGCGCTGCGCGTCGTCGTGCTGTCCGACGACGACGCCGCGGATCGCAGCTCACCGGCCAAGTGACTCAGGCAAATCGGTACCGGCAACACCTCTGCACGTAGTCTGCGCGGACGATTTTCGACGCGGAGCATCGCACCGCGGCCAGATGAGGCGTTCAATCGGTCAGGCAACCCTCAGCGGTTCCAGTCATCGATCGGAGCCCTCACATGGCCATCACCACGGATCGCGGCGCACTCACGATCACCTTTCCCGAACTGGGTCGCGACGCGCGGTTGCACGTCACGTTTCAGCGGGCTCTGCGCACCCCGGACCCGGTCGGACGGCCCGGCGCGGTCGGCGGCCATGGCGCCCTCCGCCTCGCTCAGGGTTCACCCGACGGCGACGCGCACGCGACCATCCCGATGTGGCAGTCAGAGGCCACCTGGCTCGACTTCTCCTCGCCGCACCTGCACCCGTTCCTGGTGATGATCGGCGTCGACGGTGTCAACGTCGTCAGCGGTAGTGCGTTCACGGGCGTGCCGGACTTCGACGCCGGCGACTACCTCGAGGTGCCCACGCAACCGTCCCTCGCCTCGTATCGGAGCCTTGCCGGCGACAACCGTCAGTTCGTCGCACCGTCGACGCACGCCGTCGGAAGCGCCGCCGGGACGCTCGTGCAATTGACGGTCATCCCGATGCGCGCCGAAGCGTGGGCCAGACGCCGCCGTCATCTGCCGTCGGCGTCGGGGACCTGTGTGCTCTGCGACATGTCGCGAGCCGGGCAGTCCGGTGCGCATCCCCGGCTCCCCGCGCCGCGCGTGATGGGTCCGCTGGAGTCCGCGGACACCTGGCATCCGACGATGTTCGACGCCGCCGCGGTCCGCATCGTCAACTCGATCACGTGGAAATCGCTCACCGGGGAACCGGTACCCCACGTGGCGCTGACGAGCACCGACTACGCCGACCGCGATCTCCCGTGGGACCCGGTCTACGACGAGACGGTCGAGCACTCCGCCCCCCTGTAGTTCTGTTGCGGGTGTCGCCACGGGTGTCTGCGCGGCGTCGTACTATTCGGATCCGGTCCGCGTACGTCCCGCCCACGAGGAGCCTGCATGTCCCCCGATTTCGACGCCGACCTCGAGGCGGCCTGGCGGGACTTCGCCGACACTCTCGCGGTTCGGGTGCCACGTCTCCTGCCGGGTCAGACGCTGTCGATCGTCGAGGCGGCCGCCGGAGGATGGCGACGACGGATGACCTTCGCGGTGGCCGGAGGTCCCGAGTCGGCAGACCGCCTGCGCTGCACCATCTCGGCGGGGGACCTCACCTGGACCGACAAGGACCGGTGGATGCGCCAGGCCACCTACATCGTCGACCGAGGCTGGTGCCGGCTCGAGGGTCGCAGCGCCTTCTGCTTCGAAGCCGATGCCGTTCGGTCCGGCGACCTCGCCGGCGCCGCCGTGCGGGCGTTGCGCGAGGTGTGGGGTGTCATCCACCCGTCGTTCGTGAGCATCGGCGACCCGTCCTTCGCCCGACACCACTCCCCGGCTGACGGTCTCGACACCGACGACACCGACGACGCCGACGAGACCGACGCCGGCCGGCCGGCCGGCTCGGATCGAGCCGGCAGCACGGACGCCGACACCCTGCGCTTCACCGCCCCGGCCCGTTTCCTCGACGCCCCCGTCGAGGGCGGGGTGGTGCCGCAGTCGAAAGACCATCTCGTGGAACTGGCCCGCGCCGCGATGAGCGCGGCCGGACGTCCCGCCGTGGTGAGCCCACGCAAGGCCATCTTCCTGCGGTCGACGGGCACCTCACTGCTCCGGCCGACCCGAGACGCCCGCTCCCTGGAGATCGTGACCATCCTCAGCTCGTCGGTGCCCGCACCATCGCTGCTCGGAATGGTCGTCGCCGAGTTCTCGCCGCGGTGGCCCGAAGTCGCGCTGGTCGTGCGCAACGGGCTCGTCTTCGCCCAGCGCCGCATCGACGTCGCGGTCTTCAGTCCGGCCAATCTCGATGCCGCACTCCGACGCTGGGACGACTTCGCCCGGTCGGCGCGCGGGGAGATGATCCGACGCCTCGAGAGCGGCCCCAAACTGGAGCACCGCCGCCGCGGCGACCGCCTTCCCGTGGCGCTGCAGGGGCTCCTACGGGTCAACCAGAAGCTCGACAACAAGCTCTCCCCGACGACCGTGCTGGCCATGTGCCGTCAGGACCGTGAGCGCGTCCACGAGTTCTTCGACATCTGCGCGGCCGAGATGCGGGAGTGGATGGACAATCTCACGACCGCCCGCAAGGCCGAACTCGGCGACGAGGAGATCGCACTCTGCGAGGCCGAGCACCAGGCCTACGCCCGCGTCGCCCGGTTGCTCCTCACCGCGATGGACCTCGCCGGCGGGTCGTCACCCGGTCCCTCGCCGGGGGCGTGATCCCGGGGCGGGCGGAGGATTTCCGACTGCCGCGCCACCCCCCAACTGAAGTCGCATGCGACGTCAATCAGGCCGCGCGACTTCGATCGAAGTCGCGCCGACGGATCGATATCGCATGCGACGTCACTCGGCAGCGGAGTAACTGGTCTCGGCCCAGGCGGGGTTCTCAATCAGTGGGACCGTACGACAGGTGCACGACGCCGTTGTCGAACACGTCGGTGCCGACGAGCGTGAGCGGCAGGTCGGCCAGACCGTCGAACAGCCGGGCACCGTTGCCGAGGACCACCGGATAGACCAGCAGGTGCAACTCGTCGATCAGCTTGTCGCGCAGCAGCGCTCGCACGAGGGTGCCGCTGCCGCTGATGTAGAGGTCACGGTCCTTCTTGAGGTCGCGGATCCGGTCGGCGTCGTAGGCCCCGATGACCTGGGAGTTCTGCCACCCGGTCGCTTCGTCGAGGGTCGAGGACACCACGTACTTGGTGGTGTCGTTGAAGAACGGGGCGCCGGGATCGTCGTCGACGGACCGGTCCGACCATGCCGGGCCGAACATCTCGAAGGTGTTGCGTCCGAGCAGGATTCCGGTGCAGTCGTTCATGAACGAACTGAGCGTCTCGCCGAGCGCGTCGGGGAAACCGTACGGCATCGTG
Organism: Gordonia sp. NPDC057258; assembly: GCF_042668985.1. Lineage (NCBI taxonomy): Bacteria > Bacillati > Actinomycetota > Actinomycetes > Mycobacteriales > Gordoniaceae > Gordonia > Gordonia sp. NPDC057258. Next base: position 4,464 of record NZ_JBHUXZ010000044.1, on the reverse strand, counting down.
AAACTCGGATCCTCGTAGCTGCCGTCGAGGGTGATGAACTCGTGGACGTGGATCTTTCCCATTGCGCTGCCTCTCGTCACTTCGGTGAACGTCACGATGTCAGACCGTGGGGCGGCGGGAAAGTCATCGGCGTCGAGAGTCTCGTGACTTCTGTCGGGACCCTTCGAGGCTCGTCGCTTACGCTCCTCGCACCTCAGGGAGCGGGATTTCGCCCTCCGTCTGGTAACTCTGGACCCACACATCGGCGATCGAAGGAGATCCATGGACGTCGCAGGCAAGGTTGCCATCGTCACGGGTGGCGGTGGAGGTATCGGCGCGGCCATCGCGCATGCCCTGGTCGATGCGGGCGCGCGGGTCGTCGTCACGGATCTCGACGAGTCCGGTGCCCGGGCCGTCGCCGAGGAGCTGGGCGATTCGGCGGCCGCGCTCGCCGGCGATGCCTCGTCCGACGGCCACATTGATGCCGCGGTCCGCTTGGCGGAGAACACCTTCGGTCCGGTCGACCTCTACTTCGCCAACGCCGGGGTCGGACTGGGCGGCGGTGTCGACACCGAGGAGGACGTGTGGGATCTCGCCTTCGACGTCAACCTCCGCGCCCACATCCGGGCGGCTCGACGCCTGATCCCGGGCTGGGTGGAACGAGGCAGCGGTTACTTCGTCAGCACGGCGTCGGCCGCGGGTCTGCTCACCCAGATCGGCAACGCGCCGTACTCGGTCACCAAACATGCCGCGGTCGGCTTCGCGGAATGGCTCAACATCACCCACGGCGACGACGGGGTCCGCGTCAGTTGCCTCTGCCCGATGGGTGTCGACACCAAACTGCTACGGCCCGAGGGTGATTCCGCCACCGCCGAGCAGCGGTTGATGCAGCGGGCGGTGGAGAGCGCCGGCGCGGTGCTCACCCCCGGGACGGTGGCCGCGATCGTGCTCGACGCCGTCGCCGACGAACGCTTCCTGATCCTCCCCCACCCCGAGGTCCTCGAGATGTACCGGCAGAAGGGCGCCGACTACGACCGGTGGCTGCGCGGGATGCGCCGGTACCAGAGCAGCCTGCGCTGACCCTGTCGCCGTGTCGCGCCGCTACTCGAAGTAGCGTCGCGGCACGTCGACGAGCATCGTCGTGATGTCGGCCTCGCTCACCCCGCGTTCCCGTAGTGCCGGCAACACCTCTTCACTGATGTGCCGATAGTTCCACTTCGGGAGTGCCTGCTTCTTGGCCTCGTGGTCGAACCAGTCGATGAAGCAGGCGGCGTCGTGCGCGAGGGCCATGCGGTCGGCATAGCCGCGCTTGCACAGTTCGGCGGCCGTGTTCACGCGCTCGTCGAACGGCAGGAGGAGGTCGAGCCCGAAACGATCCATGCCGAGAACGGAACCGGCGTCGGCGAGTTTCATCAGGTAGTCGAGGTCGACGCTGTCTCCGGAGTGGCCGATGACGACCTTCGTCAGGTCGGCCCCTTCCTCGGCCAGGACCTTCTGGGCGACCAGTCCCGACTGACTGTGCGGATCGGTGTGCACGGTGATGGGCGCGCCGGTCTGGGCGCTGGTCTGTCCCACCGCGCGCATCACGCGCTCGACACCCGGTGTCAGTCCCTGGGATTCGATGGCGCACTTGAGGAAAGCCGCCCGCACACCGGTGTCCGCGATGCCCTCGGTGAGATCCTTCGTGAACAGGGTGACCAGCGGCTCCGGGACGTCGAAGAGCATTCCCGGTCCCGCGTAGTGGAATTGGAACGGGATGTCGTTGTAGGTGTACAACCCGGTCGCGACGACGATGTTGAGGTCTATCTGTTCGGCAATCCGCTGGATGCGTGGGATGTACCGGCCGAGACCGAGAACCGTCGGGTCGAGGATCGTGTCGATCCCGAGTTCCTTCAGTTCGGTCAGGTCGCGGACAGCTTCGGCGACCTTCTCGTCCTCGTCCCAATCGTCCTGATAGTTCTGCCGGAACTCCTCGCCGACGACGAACACATGCTCGTGCACCAACACGTTCCCGAGGTCAGCGGAATCGATCGGGCCGGTCGCGGTGTGGACGGTGGCCATGGAACCTCCTCACCAGGAGGCCGCGTTGCCTCCACTGCGCCGAACCCTAGTCGACGACCTGATGCGGCAGGCGGCTTTCGCCCGTCGTCGCCGCCGACCGCCACGGCTCTGGCGGGACGGGCTTCAGGCAGCGCGTGGCGCGGTGAGTTTCTCCATGGTCCAGTAGGAGGTGCCGGCAACGACTGCCCCGGCGAGCCACGACAGGTCGATCCCGCCCAGTGCGACCGCAACCGGCCCCTGCAGTGCCGGCAGCATCCCGTACATGAACATCCAGGTCGCGGTGACACCGAGAGCGAGTGCGACGAGGGCGGTCGGCCGGACCATCGGCAGGACGCTGTCCGCCGGTGTGGCGAACAGACTCTCGGCGTCGATCTGTTGCCGCGCGATCAGGAACCAGTGCACGAGAACAACGCTGCCCCAAGGGCTCAACCAGCCGACGATCGACACCAGCCAGAAGTCGATGGTGGTCGCGAAGTCGCTATTGAGCACGAAGTAGACGACGACCGCCATCGCCACGACGCCGATGATCAGGTTCAGCACGCGCCGGTCGACGCGGATGTCGAGCGCCTGCGTCGACACCGTGCACGTGTAGATGTTGAGGATGTTGGTCGCGAGCGGTCCGTGGATCACCAGCAACAGAACCGGCAGTGCGAGAACGCCGTAGGCGTCGACGATGATCTCACCCGGGTCGGCGGAGTCGCTCAATGTCGCCAGGGACGCACCCAGCACTCCGAGCCAGACGACCGGGATGAACTGCCCGAGTGCACTGGCGAGAAACAGCCTGCGCGACGGGACGTCCCGGGACACGAAGCGCGAGTAGTCGCCGGCGTAACCGATCCACGTCAGACCCCAGCCGATGCCGATCGCGGTCATCACCGCCGTGATCGCGCCGATGTGGGCCGATCCCGTGAGCTCCGGAGCGGTCGTCTGTCCCCAGTCGACGTCGAGGCCGACCCACGCGACGACGGTCATGACGAGCAGGATCGCGACCGTCGGAGGCACCGTCCATCGTTCGAACGCGGAGATCACCCGGTACCCGAACCACGCGATCGTCACCTGCATCCCCATGATGACCGCGGCCACGACGATCCGTGCGGCGTTGTTGTCGAGGTCCGGGTCGACGAGTCCCATCTCGCCGAGCAGCGCCATCACCAAGTCGAGAACGATCCAGGTGTTGACCGCGCACCAGCCCATGCAGACCAGGGCCTGGACGGCGGCGGGAACGTAGGCGCCGCGGCGTCCGAAGACGGCTCGCGACAGCACCATTCCGGTGACCCCGGTGCGCTGACCGATGACGACGAAGACGCCGAAGATGGTCATGCCGATGGCATTGCCGACGACGAGGACCGCCACCGTCTCCCACAGCCCGAGGCCCATCGTGACGCCGAGTGCACCCAGCACCCAGTTGATCGGCGCGATGTTCGCACCGGCCCAGATCCAGAACTGTCCGCGCACGTCATGGGTCTTCGCGGACTCGGGGATCAGTTCGAGTTCGGCCTCGGCCTGCGGGCCCGAATGGCCCGGTCCGGGTGCCGACGGGGTCGCGGCGTCGAGTGCGGTCATGGAGTCCGTCCAGGAAGTGTCGGCCCCCGATTGGGCGGGGTGCGTTCGGGCATGGCGCGCGACGATGCGCAGTGCATCCATGGTGGTCGCACCGCCCGTCGCGCGATACCTACAGAACGTTCGCACTCCTCGGGTACGGAACGGACAGAATGTCACACCTTCGGCGTTTCTCGCACAGCCAACTGGACTGTCCGGGCTTCTCGCGCTGACCGATCTGGAGGGCGATGCGTTGTTCGGCGGCGTCGGCGATGCGTAGCTGTTCTTAAGCCCGGTAGGCCAGGGCGACGTCGTGGTCGCGGCCGGTTTGGGCGTCGGCGGCCGCCGGGGTTGTGGCGCACGAGGGTTCCGAGGTCACGGCGGCATTGTCTGCAGGGGTGGCCCTGGGTGTCGGTGGGGATCGCGCAGCCGGGCAGGGCGCAGCGGGGGAAAAGTTCGGCGGTGATGGTCACGATGGTTCCTCGAGGTGGCGGGTGTGAGCGGGGCCGGGGCGCTGGGCCGCGACCGTGAGAGGTCGCGGCCCACCGCTGGACGGGGTCTAGTCGGGTGGCACGTCGACGGCATCGGTGTCCCCGGCGATGACCTTCTCGACGTCGGAGAGGGTGTACTCGTTCCGCAGGATCAGCTTGGAGAACGCCTCGACGGCCGAACGGTTCGTGATTGCTCCACAGTTTCGTCATTGATGACGAAATGACCTGATTTTCTCCAAGATTCGCCGATAACCTACGTTATGACATAATTCCCGCTAGTGTTCTGAGTCATTAATTCGTGTGCAGTAGTGGGCGATGGAGTCGAGGATCTGGTCAGCGGTCTTGACCCACACGTAGGGGCGGGGGTTGTCGTTCCAGGTCTCGATCCATGCTC